>NZ_JAIVPF010000015.1:0-9524 GCF_053528595.1 Leucobacter sp.
AGTTCTACAAGGAGATCCATTGGATGAAGGATGCGGGGATCACGACGGGTGTGCAGCAGTCGTCGGGCAAGCCCGCGTTCCAGCCGAAGTCGTCGGTGACGCGTGAGGCGATGGCGGCGTTCATCTACCGCCTCGAGAACTGACTCGCGACGACCCGGGTGACCGACCGCGCCCGCCGGCGCAGCACGGCACGGGGATCGCCCCCTCCACCACCAGTGGAGGGGGCGACCCTCGTTTCCCCGGGTTCCCGGGAACCCGCGCGCGAGCGCGGTCGTTCCCGGTCCGCGATTCGATAGAGTCTCACCCAGGAGGTGCATTCGGAGTGGAACTGCCAGGAAGCGGCAAGAAGGCGGCGGAGACGCTGGAGACCCTGCAGCAGAACATCGCCTCTGGCGTGTGGCCGGTCAACTCGCGGATCCCCAAGGAGCCCGAGCTGATGGAGCTGCTGGGAGTGGGCAAGTCCACCGTGCGGGAGGCGGTGCGCTCTCTCGCGTCGATGGGCATGCTCGAGCCGATCAAGGGCGTCGGTACGTTCGTGCGCTCGCGCACACCCGTCAACTCGGTGGTGAGCCGCTTCGTGGCGGCCTACCCGATCGAGGAGATCCTCGGGTACCGCCGAGCGCTCGAGGTCGAGGCCGCCCGCCTCGCCGCGGTGAACCGCACGGATGCTCAGCTGCAGCAGATGCGCGAGGCCTACGCGCGCGACCTGGACGGCACCACCGCGTCGACGGGGGCGACCGAGTTCGGCGCGAGCCCGGCGACCTTCCACCAGCTCATCTTCGAGGCGGCGGGCAACAGCCTCATGACCGGGCTCTACGCCTCGCTGCTGGTCCCCATGCGCGGCGCCCGGTCGGCCGGGGTGTTCGGGCCCGGGTCGAACGCCGACCTGAGGCACCGCGACCACTCGGCGATCCTGCAGGCGATCGAGCAGCAGGATCCGGTGCGCGCCGCGCAGGCCATGGGGCTCCACGCGGAACGCGATCTGGTGCCGCGCACGGGCACCGGCGGCCCCGAGCCCGACCGGGCTCAGCCGCAGAGCACCGCCGGTCAGTGTCCGTGAGGCGATCCGGCCGTGCCGTCGGGCGAGCCGGATCCACCGGGCTCGGCCGGCGGCCGAGGTAGATCGAGCGGCGCAGGGGCGCCCCGCTCGATCACCACGAACTGCCCCATCATGCCCTCGTCCTCGTGCAGCAGCATGTGGCAGTGGAACATGTAGGCGTGCTCGGCGTCGGCGTAGTCCTCGAAGCGCATGAGCAGCCGGTATCGGCGCCGCGGTTCGAGGTACACCGTGTCCTTGCGGCCGGCCATCTCCGGCGGCGGGGCCGCGTCGTCGACCGTGAGCACGCGGAACTGCACGTCATGCACGTGGAAGCTGTGGGGGATCGGCTGGCTGCTGCGCACCTCCCAGATCTCCGTGTCGCCGATGCGCACGACCTCGTCGATGCGCCGCATGTCCATGCGTCGGCCGTTGATCTCGCGCTCGTTCAACGCGAACTCGCGCGTGCGCACCGCGTCCTCCTCGTGCAGCGCGTCTTCCGACGCGTGCCGGGAGGCCGGCCAGCGCGGTTCGGGCGAGGCCTCCAGCCGGTCGGTCGCGCGCAGCTCCAGCACGTCGAAGGCATCGCCCCCGCCCATCACCCCCGGCACCGCGACCCCGCCGAGGTCGACGGCGGCGGATCGCAGCGTCGCGCGCTCCCCGGCCGCCAGCCGGACCACCACCTCGGCTCGCTCGCCCGGGGCCAATCGCAGCTGATCGAGCTCGAGCGGCCGGTCGAGCAGCCCGCCGTCGCCCGCGATCATCGTCAGCCGGTGGCCCGGCACGGCGAACTGGTAGCTGCGCGCCGTGGAGCCGTTCAGCAGGCGCAGCCGCACGCGCTCGCGCGATACCTCGTGGAAGGCGCCGACGGTGCCGTTGACGAGGATGGTGTCGCCGAGTTCGCCGGGCTCCGCGCCGTCTCGGTCGTGCACGAACTGCCCGGCGCGATCGAACGAGCGATCCTGCACGATCACCGGCACGTCGTCGATGCCGTACTCCTCCGGCAGATCCGCGCTCGCGGACGCGTCGTCGTCGAGGATGAACATGCCGGCGAGACCCCGCAGCACGTGGGCCTCGGTCGCGCCGTGCGGATGCGGGTGGTACCAGAGCGTCGCCGCGGCCTGATCGATGGTCCACTCCGGCCGCCAGGATCCGCCGGCCGGGATCTCCTGATGCGGCCCGCCGTCCATCGCGGCCGGCAGGTGCATCCCGTGCCAGTGCACGCTCGTGGGCTCGCCGAGCCGATTCCGCACCTCGACGGCCACCCGCTCACCGCGCTCGGCGCGCAGGGTCGGTCCCAGGAAGTCGCCGTCGAAACCCCAGGTGCGGGTGAGCGCATCCGGTGCGGTCGCGGGTGCGAACGAGCGCTCGCCCTCCTCCGCGGTGAGGGAGAACACCCGCACGCCGTCCTCGACCCGGGAGGGTGCGAGCGACGGGATCGCGAGCGGTTGCGCGAACTCCTGCTCGACGACCGGCCGCACGGGCGCACCGACGATCGGGATCGAGCCGCACGCCGTCAGTCCGAGCGCCGCGGCGAGGAGCATGCCCGCGCCGCGCGCACCCGCACCCGCACGTGGCCGCGCCGCATCGGGAGGCGCCATCCGATTCGACGTCACCGGCGTGCTCCGCCGAGCAGCGTCTGGATGCCCCACGCCACCAGCCCGGCCAGAGCACCCCAGCCGGCCTGCAGCGCCAGGGAGATCGGGAGCGCCCAGAGCGGGGCGCCGCCGCCGAAGGCGTAGGAGAGCGCGTGCGAGAGCAGCCCCGCCCCGAGACCCGTGAGGGTCAGCGTGAGCACGGGACGCGGAAAACGCCCGAGCCCGACGACGCCGATCCAGCACGCAGCGATGATCGAGAGGATCACGGCCGCGCGTGCGAAGCCGCGCGGCATGCCGGTGATCTCGGCGAGGGGCCACAGCAGTGCGAGCGCCGAGAGACCGGCGATCAGCGGCCAGCTGAGGCGGCGGGGGATCGCCCCTCCGGGGCTCGCGGGCGTCGGGGCACCCGGAGGATCGGAGGGGCTCGGGCGGGTCGGGATCGATCGTGCGTCACTCATGCTCCCAGGCTCCAGGCTCCGGACGCCCGGCGCATCGGCCCGCGGGCGCCACCGGTGTCGCCCCGGAGCGACACTTCTGGTCGCCCGGGGTCGCCCCGTGGCGACGAAACGGGGAATCCCCGCCGCCCGGCTCGTGAGCGTCGGAGGACCTGCCTAGGCTGGTCGGCATGGAGGAGGATGCGACGCCGCTGCGCTCCCGGCTGGTGGAGTCGGTGTTCGCCTGTGCGGCCGTGCTCGTGCTCTGCACCGTGGTGCTGGCGGCCGGCGCACCGCAGGCCTCGCCCGAGGCCTTCCTCGCCGTCGCGGGTTTCGCGGCGCTCGCCGTGCTCGGCGCGCGGTTCCCGCGCACGGCGCTCGCGTGCACGATCCTCGGCATCTTCGCCTACTACACGGCGGGGTTTCCGCCGCTCGGCATGGTGCTGCCGGCGACGGGGGCGCTCTATCTGGCCGCGGCGGGAAGACGCGCCTTCTGGGCGATCGGGAGCGCCTCGGTGCTGCTCGGCGTGGCGACGTACTACCGGATGAGCGACCAGGATCCGGCCGCGGGCTTCACGGGCTACGAGTACGTCACGGAGGTCGCGCTGGCGGCTGCCGCCATCGCCCTCGGCGCGGCCACCGGGCTGGCGCGCGAGCGCAGGCGGCAGTCGCTCAGGATCGCGGAACTGGTCGCGGCCGAGCAGGCGCACCTGGCCGAGCAGCGCATGGCCGAGCAGCGCATCCGGATCGCGCGCGAGCTGCACGACACCGTGGGGCATCGGCTGACCGTGGTCTCGCTGCACGCCTCGGTCGCCTCCGAGGCGCTCGCGCCGGAGGCGCCGCCCGGCGCGAGCGCCGTCGGGACCTCCGGTGCCGGCGGAGACACGGCTGCGCGGGAGGCGCTCGAGCGCGTGCGCGAGGCGAGCTCTGAGGCCCTGCGCGAGCTGCGCGCAGCGGTGCGGCTGCTGCGACGGGAGGAGCTCGCCGAGGACCCGCTGGACATCGCCCGGCTCGCACGCACGGCGCGGCGGGCGGGCCTGCAGGTGGAGCTCGATACCGAAGCGGCAGGGCTGCAGCCGGCGGTCGCCGAGGCCGCGAGCCGCATACTGACCGAGGCCACCACGAACGTGCTGCGGCACGCGCGGGCCTCGAGGCTGCGGATCACCGCCCGCGCCGCCGAGGGGTGGCTCGGCATCGAGGTCTCCGACGACGGCGAGGGAGCGCCGCGCACCGCCGGTCCCGGGGTCGCCCCCGCGGTGGGCAGCGGGATCGCCGGGATGCGCGAGCGTGCGGAGCTCGCGGGCGGGTCGCTCCGGGTGCGCACCGCTCCGGGAGCCGGTTTCGCGGTCGCGGTGCGGCTGCCGCTGGAACCGGGCGCTCCCGGGCCGGCGGACGTGTCGCGATCGTCTGCGCCGGAGGAGGAGGCGTCGTGATCGAGGTGCTGCTGGCCGACGACCAGGAACTGGTGCGCGCCGGACTGCGGCTGCTCGTGGAGCGCGACGGCGACATCTCGGTGATCGGCGAGGCCGAGAACGGACGCGAAGCCGTGCGACTGGTCCGGGAACTGAGCCCGGATCTGGTGCTCATGGATCTCGGGATGCCCGACATGGGAGGCGTCGAGGCGACGCGGTTGATCGCCGCGGATCCGGCTCTCGGCGGCACGCGGGTGCTCGTGCTGACCACCTTCGACGACGACGCGGACGTGTTCGCAGCCATCCGATCCGGAGCGGCCGGCTATCTGCTCAAGGACCTCTCGCCCACCGAGCTGCGCGCCGCGATCCGCACCGTCGCGGCGGGAGGGGCGCTGCTCGACCCCTCGGTGACCGAGCGCGTGATGCAGGCCGCGATTCCGAGCGCCGGTGCGGCCGAGCCGCCCGAGGGACTGAGCGAGCGCGAGACCGAGGTGCTCGTGCTCGTGGGCCGCGGCCTCAGCAATGAAGAGATCGCCCGTGAGCTGTTCCTGAGCCCGGCGACCGCGCGCACCTACGTGAGCCGTCTGCTCGCGAAGCTGAGGGCGCGGGATCGCGCCGCCCTGATCGTGCTCGCATACGAGACGGGCCTCGTGCGTCCGGGAGACCCGGGAGGGTGAGCGGACGCATCGGCGGTGCCGCTGCGGCGAACGCGAGAGGGCCGGTCGGGATCCCGCGATCCCGACCGGCCCTCTCCGCGTGCTGAGACTGCGTCGCGGGCTACTCCGAGAGCAGCGCCCGGATGCGGCGCACGCCCTCGACGAGGGCCTCGTCGCCCAGCGCGTAGCTGAAGCGCAGGTAGCCGCTGGGGCCGAAGGCCTCACCGGGCACCGCGGCCACCTCCGCCTCGGAGAGGATGAGGTCGGCGAGCTCGAGCGAGGTCGCGGGGGTGACCCCGCGGTAGGTCCTGCCGAGCGCGCCCGTCACGTCGACGTAGGCGTAGAAGGCACCCTCGGGGGTGGGGCAGACGAAGCCCGGCACCCGGTTCAGCTCCTCCACGATGAGCTTGCGGCGGCGGTCGAAGGCCAGACGCATCTCCTCGATCGGCTCCTGCGGCCCGTTCAGCGCCGCGATCGCCGCGCGCTGCGCGATGTTGTTGACGTTCGAGCAGAGGTGCGACTGCAGGTTCGCCGCGCCCTTCATGACGTCGGCCGGGCCCACCATCCATCCCAGGCGCCAGCCGGTCATCGCGTAGGTCTTCGCAACGCCGTTGACGAGGATCGTGCGGTCCTGCAGCGCCGGGACGGCCTCGACGATCGACACCGCGCGCACGCCGTCGTAGACCAGGTTCTGGTAGATCTCGTCGGCGACGACCCAGAGGCCGTTGGCCTCGGCCCACTCGCCGATCGCGCGCGTCTCCTCGGGGGAGTACACGGCGCCGGTGGGGTTGGACGGCGACACGAACAGCAGCACCTTGGTGCGCTCGGTGCGGGCGGCCTCGAGCTGCTCGACCGTCACCTTGTACCCCTGGTCGGAGCCGGCGAACACCTCGACGGGCACGCCGTCGGCGAGCTGGATCGCCTCCGGATAGGTGGTCCAGTACGGGGCGGGCACGATGACCTCGTCGCCCGGATCCAGGAGCACCTGGAACGACTGGTAGACGGCCTGCTTGCCGCCGTTGGTGACGATCACCTGCGACGCCGGCACCTCCCACCCCGAGTCCCGGGCGGTCTTCGCGGCGATCGCCTCGCGCAGCTCCGGCAGGCCCGTCGCGGCCGTGTAGCGGAAGTTCTTGGGATCGTCGAGGGCCGCACGCGCCGCGACGACGATGTGCTCGGGCGTCGCGAAGTCGGGTTCGCCCGCGGCGTAGCTGATCACGGGACGGCCCTCGGCCTGCAGCGCCTTGGCCTTCGCGTCGACCTTGAGCGTCGCGGACTCGGCGATGGCGGCGATCTTCTTCGAAAGACGGGAGATGTTGGTCACCCCTCAAGCCTAGCGGCTGCGGCCGCGTCACGACCCTGGACGGGGGCCGGGAGATTCGGGGCGATCGGCGGAGACGGGTGGTCGGCCGTGGGCATACCCGCCCAGCCGCGACCCTCCCGCGACCCTCCCGCGGTCCCTGCGTGGTCCCTCCGTGGTCCCTCCGCTGCGCGCGCCAGTAGTTGCTGCCATTCCTCCCGTTTGGCGACAAGTACTGACGCGCGGATGTCGGGTGGGCGGTCTCGGGACTCGGGGTTCGGCGCCGGGGGCGCCGGGGCGCCCCCGGTTCGACAATCGCTCTCGGATCGCGTAAAGTGATCCGAGGTGATTGACTTTCACCAAAATTTCCTATGCCCGAAAGGGTGGAGATGAAAGTCCGATGATCTCCATAGGGCGGTGGCGCAATTGGTAGCGCAGCGGTCTCCAAAACCGCAGGTTGCAGGTTCGAGTCCTGTCCGCCCTGCAGATCCCGCCCGGTGCTCGAGCACCGGGCGGGTTGATTGAAAGGACGTGCGAGTGAGCAGCAGCGAGGTCGAGGAGAGCGGCGGTCTGGTCGAGCGCGCCAAAGCCGACCGCGAGGCGAAGCGCAACTGGTTCAGCCGGATCATCCTCTTCGTGCAGCAGGTGATCGCCGAGCTCAAGAAGGTCGTCACGCCGACCCGCAAGGAGCTCATCAACTACACCCTCGTGGTGATCGCCTTCGTGATCATCATGATGGCGCTCGTGTGGGCGCTCGACCAGGTGTTCGGCTTCGTCACCGTCTTCATCTTCGGAACGCCGCTCGGCTGACCCGCGGTCGACGAGTCCGATCCCGAACCCGAACCAAGGAAAGCAAGTACAGATGACCAGCGAGAACAGCAACACCCCCGAGGCCGATCTCGAGTCGGCTCTGGACGCGCTGGTGCAGTCGGTCGACCCGGTCGCCGATGCCGCCGTGGAGGACGCGCTCGAGATCGACAGCGCCGAGGAGGCCGCGGCCGCCGCGAGCGCGATCGTCGACGAAGAGGTCGAGGAGGAGACCGAGACGGCGGAGGACCCCTACAAGGCCTTCAAGAAGGACCTGCGCCGCCGCCCGGGCAAGTGGTTCGTGATCCACACCTACGCCGGCTACGAGCGCAAGGTGAAGTCGAACCTGTGGAACCGTCGCGAGACGATGGGTGCGGTCGACGACATCTACGAGATCCAGGTCCCCATGGAAGAGGTCATGGAGGTCAAGAACGGTCAGCGCAAGATGGTGACGCGCGTGCGCATCCCCGGCTACGTGCTCGTCCGCATGAACCTCAACGAGCACACCTGGTCGGTCGTCCGCCACACCCCCGGCGTGACCGGCTTCGTGGGCAACGCCAACAACCCGGTGCCGCTGCGCATCAACGAGGCCTTCGAGATGCTCAAGAGCACCGTCGAGCTCGAGCCGGCAGCCACCGCCAAGGGCAAGGCCGCCGCGAACGCGGCGGCGCAGGGCAACGTCGAGATCGACTTCGAGATCGGCGAGACCATCACGATCAAGTCGGGCTCCTTCGAGGGCCTGCCGGGCACCATCAGCGAGATCAACCCGGCTGCGGGCAAGCTGACCGTGCTCGTGTCGCTCTTCGAGCGCGAGACCCCGGTCGAGCTCAGCTTCGACCAGGTCACCAAGATGCTCTGAGCCACGGGCTCACGACCGAGCGCCCGCGCCCCTCGAGGGCGCGGGCGCTCTCGTCGTTCCGGGACCGCTGCGGGCCGCCGCGCTCGACGCGGTGCGTTCGGTGCACGAAAGGCGGGGACGATTTCAGCTCGGCGCACAACGCGCGCCCGGCCGCGGCTGACCAGAATGGGCAATCATGACCAGTAGCAACGGTGCGACCCAGATCCAGCAATCCCGCGAGAAGTCGGCCTGGTGGCGGGCGGTTCTCGGCGAGTACCCCACCGGGGTCACCGCGATCACGTCGACCGATGCCGAGGGCAGCCCCGTGGGCATGGTGGTCGGCACGTTCACCGCCGTGTCCGAGCATCCGCCGCTCGTCGGGTTCCTCCCGGCGAACGACTCGCGCACCTTCGCCGAGATCCGGCGCAACGGCACCTTCTGCGCCAACGTGCTCGGCTACCGGCACGAGGCCCTGTGCCGGCGCTTCGCCTCGCGCACCGAGGATCGCTTCGCCTCGGAGCACTGGGAGCGGTCGGAACTCGGGAACCCGCGGCTCGACGACGCCGTCGCCTGGTTCGAGGGGCGCATCGTCAGCGTGACGCCGGCGGGGGATCACTCCTTCGTGGTCGCCGAGGTCACCGGTCTCGGCGTCGGCGATGGCAGCGCGGGACTGCCCCTGCTGTTCCTCAAGGGCGGCTACGGCTCCTTCACGGTGCCGGCGCTCGACTTCGACGTGCCCGGATTCAGCGGCCAGCTGCGAGCGGCGGAGAGCGTGCGCGGCGTCGTGCAGCAGCTGGCCGATGAGACCGGCACCGAGTGCCTGCTCTCGACCGTGGCCGATGATTCGGTGCTGGTGCTCACCGCCGCCAATCTGCTCCCCTCGCGCCCGCGATACGGGATCGTCGGCATGAACTTCCCCTTCGCAGCCCCGCTCACCCCGGTGCTCGCCGCCTGGAGCACCCCGGAGCACGTCAAGCTCTGGGAGGAGCACTCCCGGCACCTGCTGGGACACGTCGACCGCCCTCTGCTGTCCCGCCTGACCGACGCGGTGCGCAAGCACGGCTACGCGATCACCGCCGGGGAGAGCTCGGACGGCTTCGACGAGATCGCCAACGATCCCGCAGCCTCCTGGGGCGAGCTGTCGGGCGCCTGGAACGCGGTCAAGGCGAACGTCGAGGCGCTGCTCGAGAGCTGGACGCCCGGCGGGCTGGCCCCCGGTGAGGAACCGCTGGCGGTCACCTCCCTGCAGTTCCCGGTGTTCGACGCCGAGGGCAAGGCGCAGTTCGAGCTCGTGATCTCGGGATTCGATCCGTTCCCCGCGGAGGCGGAGTTCTGCGCCCTCGTGGAGCGCGGCAAGGCCGCAGCGGCGACCCTGACCGGACTGGTCGGAGGCCGCGCGCCCGCGGATCACGCCGGTTGATCCGGATCGCGCGAGGCGGGCCC
>NZ_JAIVPF010000016.1:0-57754 GCF_053528595.1 Leucobacter sp.
CGGCGGCGCAGCCCCCGCGGCCCGGCCAGCCCTTCCCCCAGCAGCCCGGCTCCCCCGCGGCCCCGCCCGCCGGTGCCCCGCCCCAGCAGCCCGCCGGGGCGCCTCCGGCGGGCTACCCGCAGCCCGCGGGCGCCCCGCAGGCGCCCCTGAACGCCCTCGCGCTCGTGTCGTTCATCGGTTCGTTCTTCGTGAGCCTCGTCGGCATCATCTGCGGCCACATCGCGCTCAGCCAGATCAAGAAGTCCGGGGAGCGCGGCCGCGGCTTCGCACTCGCCGGCACCATCATCGGATACGTCGCGCTCGCCGGCACGATCCTCGCGATCGTCGTCAGCATCGCGGTCGCCGGCGCGGCCGTGAAGTACGCCTCGGACCTCAGCGACACCAGCATCGACCAGCTGGAGCAGCAGCTCGAGGAGCTCGACTCGCTGCCCGACGGCGGGGAGCAGCCCACCGATGACGCGACGGCGCTGCCGGACGACACGACGTCCGGTTCCGAGGCCACCGGCACCGGCGAGCGCTCGGCCGAGTTCTGCGCCGCGTTCACCGAGCTCAGCGACTACGGCGCCTCCGAGGACGTCGCCGATGCGCAGGCGCTCGACGCCTTCCGCAAGCTCGCCGACATCGAGAGCCCCAACCAGGGGGTCTACCAGCGCTTCTACGAGTACGTGCAGAATCCGCTGGCCGGCGAGAGCGCCGACGTCGAAGCACTGATGAACGACTACTTCGAAGCGGCCATGTCCGACGGGCTGGCCTGCCTGTAACCGCTCAGAGAAGGAGAGCACATGTTCAAGGGGTTCAAGGAGTTCCTGCTCCGCGGCAACGTGGTCGACCTGGCGGTCGCCGTCGTCATCGGCGCCGCGTTCAACTCGGTCGTCGAGCGCGTCGTCGAATCGCTCATCAATCCGGTCATCGGCATGGTCTTCAAGGCCGACTCGCTCGACGGCGCACTGCAGATCGGCCTCCCCGGCGGCGGCACCATCGCACTCGGCGCGGTGATCGGCGCGGTCATCAACTTCGTGATCGTCGCGGCGGTCGTCTACTTCGTGTTCGTGATGCCCATGAACCGGCTGCGCCGGCCGGCCCCGGAGAGCAACGAGCCCGCGGTGCCGACCGAGCAGGAGCTGCTGACCGAGATCCGCGACCTGCTGCGGACGCAGGCGGGCGGCGGCGGCGCACCGGAGGAGTCGCCTCACAAGCACTGAACCGCGTCGCCGCGCGGCACGGGGGCGAGGGATCCGCGGATCCCTCGCCCCCGTGCCGCGCGTGCTCCGGTCGCCGGGCAGCGCCTACGGCGCGCGCCCGTCGAGTCGCGACAGGAAGAGCGCCTCGGTGAGCACCGACTTGCGGAACGACTCGACGTGCAGCGACTCGTTCGGGCTGTGCGCGCGGCCGTCGGGATCCTCGACGCCCGTGACGAGGATCTGCGCGCCCGGGAATTCCTCGACGAGCTCGGCGATGAACGGGATCGAGCCGCCCACCCCCATGTCGACCGGCTCCCGCTCCCACGCGTCGGCCATCGCGGAGCGCACCTCGGCGACCGCCCAGCCGCTCGTGTCGACCAGGAACGCCTGGCCCAGCCCCTCGTCCTCGAACGCGAGCCGGGCGCCGAACGGGGCATGGGCGAGCAGGTGCGCCTTGATCGCCTCGAAGGCCTCGGCCGGATCCTGGCCGGGTGCGATCCGGGCGCTGATGCGCACGCGGGTGCCCGGGATCAGCGTGTTCGAGGCGTTCGCCACGTCGGGCGCGTCGATGCCGGTGATCGACACGGCCGGCTGCGCCCAGATGCGGGAGAGGATCTCGCCGCGCCCGATCGGGCTCACGCCGTCGAGCAGCGCCGCCTCCTGCCGCAACCGGGTCACGTCGTACTCGGGGGCCGGCAGCTCCGCCGAGCGCAGCCCCTCGACCGCCACGGCGCCGTCCGCGTCCCAGAGCGTGTCGAGCAGCCGCACCGTCGCGAGCATCGCGTCGGGCACCGCCCCGCCGAACATGCCCGAGTGCGAGGCGTGCGCCAGGGTGTCGACGCGCAGGTTGAAGGCGACGGCGCCGCGCAGCGCGACCGTGAGGGCCGGCGTCTGCTCGTCCCAGTTGCCGGAGTCGGCGACGATGATCGCGTCGGCCGCGAGCAGATCCCGGTTCTCGCGCAGGAAGTTGCCGAACGACTGCGACGCCCACTCCTCCTCGCCCTCGATGAAGAGCGCGATGCCGAGATCGAGCTCGCGCCCCTCGGCCTCAGCGGTGGCGGCGAGCGCGCGGATCGCGCCGAGATGCGCCATGACCCCCGCCTTGTCGTCGGCGGCGCCGCGCCCGTAGAGGCGCCCGTTCCGCAGCGTCGGCTCGAAGGGCGGCGTGTCCCAGTCCGCGTCCTTCCCCGGCGGCTGCACGTCGTGGTGGGCGTAGAGCAGCACGGTGGGCCTGCCGTTGCGGGGCTCCCGGCGGGCCACGACGGCGGGATGCCCGAGCTCGGGGTCGGCGCTCCCCTCGGCGCCCGCAACCGGCGCCCGACGGATGTCGACGACGTCGAACACCCCCGTCTCGCGCAGCAGTTCGGCGATGGCCCCGGCGCTCGCGGCGACGTGCTCCGGGTCGAACGCGGGCCAGGATACCGACGGGATGCGCACGAGCCGCGCGAGGTCGTCCATCGTGCGCTCGAACTGCGCCGCCACCTCCGTGCGGAGGGCCGCCTCGCGCGCCGTCGTCTCCTCGTTCTGCTCGGCTTTCTCGGCCATGTGTGCTCCTTCGAGTGCGAGTGCTGCAGGGCCCGGCCGGGCCCGATCCAGCGCTCAGCCTAGCGGTGAGGATCGCCGCCCGGCGCCTCGCGGCGCTCCTCCGCTGCGGTACCGCTGCGGAGCGGCACGGCGGTGGAGCGGCAGAGCGAGTGCGGCAGAGCCGCGGAGAGCGGGTGCGGCTAGAAGAGGGTGGGAGCGGCGGCGCTCTCGGCGGACCCCGGGCCGGTATCGGCGGCGGGCTCGGAATCGGTCGGCCCGCCGACGGGCAGCACCTCCGCGCAGATCTCGGTCGACGCCCCGATGGCGGCCGCGAGCAGCGCGGCGTCTCCCGGGCGCTCGGGATCGAGCCAGGTCCCGTGGAAATCGCGCGGCAGCAGCATCGGCATGCGCGGGTGCGCCTCGGTCGCGCGCGCCACCGCGTCGCGCGTCACCATCGAATAGCTCATGAGCAGCCCGCCGGGCTGAGACGCCGGCTGCGGCACCGGCGTCACGATGGCGGCGATCCCGAACAGCTCGTCCCCCGGCAGCGCGAAGGTGCTCCCCTTCTCCACGTACCAGTGGGCGGGCAGGATCGCGCGGCGCTGGAAGGGCTCGCGCCACTTGCGCAGCAGCGTGTCGTCGCGCGAGTTGAACGCGCTGAAGGGCGCCGGCTCGCCGCCGACGTGCAGCCACCACCAGGCGAGCTCGACGACGGGATCGCCGTAGCCGGCGTGGATGATCGGGTTGAGGTTGCGCGCCCGGCGACCGGTGATGCGCGCCCGACCGCGCTGCTCGCGGGCCCACTCGGCGAGCAGCCTGCGGCTGTCGGGCTCGTGCATCGGGGGCAGGTCGAAGGTCAGTCCGAGCCCGTGCGGGCCTCCCCCGAAACCGTACGTCGAGCACACCCTTCCACCCTAGACCGGCGGCGGATAGCATGAGCGCATGTCTCTCGAAGTCAGCACCGTGCTCGAGGCCCAGGGCCCCGCCACCGCGATCGAGCTCACCGATGCGCAGGTCGAAGAGCTGGGCGGCGGCGGGCGCGCCCCGGTCCGCGTGACGGTCGGCGAGCGTTCGGCCCGGCTCCGCCTCGCGCGCATGGGCGGCAGGAACCTCATCGGCTTGTCGAAGGCCGCGCGCGGCGAGCTGGGCGTCGAGATCGGCGACCGCGTGACCGCCCTGATCGAGCTCGATACCGCTGAGCGGACGATCGAGGTGCCCGAGGATCTCGCGGCGGCGCTCGACGCCGACCCGCGCGTGCGCGCCGCCTTCGATGCGCTCGCGCCCTCGCACCGCAAGGAGAACGTCCGCTCCGTCGTCGAGGCGAAACGCCCCGAGACCCGCGAGCGGCGGATCGCCGCGGTCGTGGAGCGGGTGCGGCAGGCGCTCGGCTGATCCGGCGCGGATCAGCGGTCCCCGC
This sequence comes from Leucobacter sp., assembly GCF_053528595.1. NCBI lineage: Bacteria > Bacillati > Actinomycetota > Actinomycetes > Micrococcales > Microbacteriaceae > Leucobacter > Leucobacter sp. The sequence goes on from NZ_JAIVPF010000016.1 coordinate 4,123, forward strand.
CGCGCTCCTCGGCCTCCGCCGCCTCAGCGGCCCGCAGCTCGCGGGTCGCGGCGTGCACGACGTCCTCCGCGCGTCGCCGTCGATGCTGCGCGAGCGTCTCGGCCCCGTAGCGCTCCCGCACCCGGTCCCGCGTCTCCGCCGTCGCCGTGATGATGTAGCTGCTCGCCAGCAGGATCACCTGTGCCGAGAGGTTGAACCACAGCAGCAGGGCGATCAGCGCCGCGAAGGTGGCGAGCAGCGGGTTGGAGGTCGCGCCCCGCACGAAGAGCCCCGAGAGCTCCTGCAGCACCGTGAGCCCGATCCCGCCGAGCACGGCGCCGCCCCACAGGGCGCGAGCCGGCGCCGCGACACCCGAGAGCAGCCGGAAGACCAGCGCCACCGCCAGGGTGTCGATCACGAGCACCACCGCGATCCCGAACGCGCGCGTGAGCGCGTCGGCGACGCCCCCGCCCGATCCGAGCCCCAGCCACGAGGCGACGGTCGCGATCCCGAACGAACCCGCGACGCTCAGCAACGCGGCGAGCACCAGCAGCCCGCCGAACGCCGCGGCGACCAGCAGGTTGCGCAGCAGCACCCAGAGGAAGAAGCCGTCGTCGTGCAGTTCGTCGGCGAGCACCCGCAGCGCGGTGCGCAGGCTGCCGATCGCGCTGATGGCCGCGCCGACGAGACCGAGCAGCGAGATCGCACCCACGATCGTGAACCCGGCGGGCGCCTCGATCTTCGAGGGGTCGACGACATCGGTGAGCCCCGGGACCGCGGCGTTCAGCGCGTCGGTGAGCGCCCGCATCGCATCGGGGTTGCCCGCGAGCCAGAGCGCCGCGAGCGAGAACCCGAGCAGCACCGCCGCGAAGACGCTGAACAGGGCGCGGTAGGTGATGCTGTCGGCGAGCATCGGGCCGCGGTGCTCGGAGTAGCGCAGGTAGGAGCGCACGAGACGCAGCTGCAGTGCGCGCGCGACGAGGCGACGCATCGCGCCGCCCGGGCCGTTCGTCTGCTGGCTCACCATGATCACCACCCTAGTGACGCGCGGCAGGCCCCCACGAGCCCTTTCGCTCGGCGTTCGGATCGGATATAGGGACGGAGCGCCGGGCGAGGCGGCGCGCACGCGCGCCGCCGTCCGTGCGGTCAGACGTCGGCGCCGTCCGCCTCCCGGTCATCGTCCAACGGCACCGGCTTCTGCTGCTCGACCCAGTCGGCCTCGCTCACGGGCTGCTTCGCCGCGGCGAGCGGCTCCGGGGCCGGCTCCTCCTCGCTCGGGTCAGCCGGTGCCAGCTGATCCAGCACGTCCGCCTCCGAGGCCTCGGCGCTCGGCTCGATGCGATCCGGTATCATGATCTCCCCCTGTCGTTCGGCCTGTCGGTACTCGTTCTTCCAGCGGGTGGTATGCAGCAATCTAGTGCGGCGGCGCTCGCGGATCAACCGCCCGGCGTTCCCGAGGGTCTCCGGCGCGTATGCTGTGTGCGGAATGGAGGAGCCCATGTCGATGACGGAGGATCTGCTGGGGCGGACGGCTGCGGCGACGCTGCTCGAGGCGCTCGGCGATGCGGCGCCCGGCAATCCGCTGCGGGCGACCCGGATGGCCGCCGACGCGCTCGGCCCCCTGACCCTGAGCGAGCGGGCGCGGGCGCTCGCGGGCGGGATCCTCGAAGACGTGCCCGGAGACCACGCCGCACTCGCCGCCGCGGTGCGCACGGCGCTGCAGCACCCCGGCTTCGAGGGGTGGCTGCTCTGGCCCGTGGGGTTGTCGATCGCACGGCGCGCCGTGCAGGAGGACTCGCGCGACGCCTTCGACGACGCGCTGGACGTGCTGCGCGAGCTGACGCCGCGGTTCACCTCCGAGTTCGCGATCCGCCCGCTGCTGCTGCACGACCTCGACCGCGCGCTCGAGCGCATGACGCAGTGGACCGGGGACGGGGACTGGAACGTGCGCCGTCTCGCCTCGGAGGGCAGCCGCCCGCTGCTCCCCTGGGGCGAGCGGATCCCGGCGCTCGTCGCCGACCCCGCTCCGAGCCGGCCGATCCTCGACGCCCTGTACGACGACCCGTCGGACTCGGTGCGCCGGTCGGTCGCCAATCACCTCAACGATCACAGCCGCACCCACGCCGCGTTCACCCTCGACACGGTGCGGGGGTGGCGGCGGCGCGGCGGCGAGCACCTGCCCCGCACCGAGCGGCACGCCCTGCGCACGCTCGTGAAGCGCGGCGACCCCGAGGCGCTCGCCCTGCTCGGGTTCGCGCCCGCCGGGGTCGCCGTGTCGCCCCTCCAGGTATCCCCGACGACGGTGGAGGCCGGTGGCACGGTCCGGTTCGCCGCGACGATCGAGAATCCGGGCGAGGCGCCGGCCGCCCTCATGATCGACTACGTGCTGTTCTTCCCCGGCGCCCGCGGCGATGAGCGGAAGAAGGTGTTCAAGCTCGCGCGGCGCAGCCTCGCGCCGGGAGAGCGCACGTCGGTCGAGGCAGCGCACTCCTTCCGCCCCATCACCACGCGCCGCTACTATCCGGGCGCCTACGGGGTGGCGCTGCAGGTCAACGGCGTCGCGCACGAGCGGGCGGACTTCGCCGTGCTGGCCTGAGGAACACGTCCGCGGCCGGATCCGGGGCTCGCCGGACCGGTACGCTGGAGCACGGATCGCATCTGCATCACCGGGTGAAGGGACAACGAATGGGAACCGCACGGGTACGCGAGCACCTCTCCGGACGCGGCTGGTCGGGCGAGATCCTCGAGTTCGCCGAGTCGAGCGCCACCGTGGAGCTGGCCGCCCAGAAGGTCGGCACGGAGCCCGAGCGGATCGCGAAGACCCTCGGCTTCCACGATCCCGACGCTCCCGAGCGGGCCGTGCTCGTGGTCGCGGCCGGTGACGCGAAGGTGAACAGCGGCATGTTCAAACGCCGCTTCGGCGGGAAACCGCGCATGCTGCAGGGCGAGGACGTGCCCGCGCTGACCGGCCACCCCATCGGCGGGGTCTGCCCGTTCGCCAATCCCGACGGCACCCGGGTCTTCCTCGACGAGTCGCTGCGTCGGTTCGACACGGTCTTCCCGGCTGCCGGAACCGCGAACTCGGCGGTGCTGGTGCCCGTCGACGCGCTCGAGTCGCTGAGCGGGGCCGAGGGCTGGGTCGACATCACGGTGGGGTGGCGCCCCGAGGCGTAGGAACGCCGCCGACCGCCTCGCCCGCACTCCGGAGCGGCCGAGGGATCACCGTCCGCGATCGCGTTCCGACGCCGCGACGAGCAGGCCGTGCAGCCGTTCCTCCAGGACCGGCACCCGAGGATCGGTGAGGAATCCGTCCCGGCGCGGGATCTCCCGGGTCACGCGCACCTCCCCGGCCAGCGGCCCCGGCGTCGCGGGCAGCACGAGCACCCGATCGGCCAGGCGCACCGCCTCGCGGGTGTCGTGGGTGATGAGCAGGATGGTCCAGCCCTCGCTCTGCCACATGCCCAGCAGCCAGCGCTGCAGCTCGTCCCGGGTGATGGCGTCGAGCGCCCCGAACGGCTCGTCCAGCAGCAGCACCGGGCGCCCCTGCACGACCGCGCGCAGGAACGACACCCGCTGCCGCATGCCGCCCGAGAGCTGGCGGGGGAAGCACCGCTCGGTGCCGGCGAGCCCGAACGGGACCAGCAGCCGCCCCACCCGTTCCCGTGCCTCGCGCCTCGGCGCCCCGGCGACCTCGAGCCCGATACCCGCGTTGTCGACGATGCGTCGCCACGGCAGGAGCACGTCGCGCTGCGGCATGTAGGCGAAGGGACGGTCGCGCCCCGCCACGGCGGCTCCGCCGAAGCGGATCTCCCCGGCATCGGGCCGCAGGGCGCCGGTGAGGATCGAGAGCAGCGTCGACTTGCCGCTGCCGCTCGCCCCCACGAGCGCCACGACCTCCCCCGGAGCGATCCCGAAGGAGACGCCGTCGAGCACCCGGCGCACGCCGAAGCTCTTGCCGAGCGCGCGCACCTCGAGCCCGCGAGCCCCGTCGCGCACCGCACCCGCCGCCTCGCCCCCGCTCCTCATCGCTCCGCTCCCTGCTCGACGCGCAGCCACGGCACGCACCGGCGCTCGATCAGCACCACCGAGCCGTACAGGGCGAGCGTGAGCACCGTGCTCATGAGCACCGCGGACAGCACGAGGTCGGTGCGGAAGACGTTCTTGGCCGACTGCATGTAGACGCCCAGCCCGGCGACCGCACCCGCGTACTCGGCGAAGATCGCGCCCACCACCGCGTAGGTGATCGAGATGCGCAGCGACGAGAAGAACGAGGGTGTCGCCGCGGGCAGCCGGATCATCCGGAACACCGCGGATCGCCCCGCGCCCATCGAGCGCAGCAGGTGCTCCGCCTCCGGGTCGGCCGACGCGAAGCCCCGCAGGAAGCCCACCACCATCGGGAAGAAGGTGACGAAGGCGACGAGGAGGATCTTGGGCAGCAGGCCGAAGCCGAACCACAGCACCACGAGCGGCGCGAGCGCGATGAGCGGCAGGGTCTGGCTGACGATGAGCAGCGGCAGCAGCGCGCGCCTGAACGGAGCCCAGAAGTCGAGCAGCGTCGCCGTGACGAAGGCGACCGTCACCGACAGCGAGAACCCGGTCAGCGTGGCGAGCAGCGTCGGGGCGGTGTGCCGCAGCAGCGCGTCGCGCTCCGCGAGTCCGGACGACACGATGCGGGTGGGCGCCGGCAGCATGTCGGCCGGCACGAGGCCGGCGACGGCCACCGCCTGCCAGAGGGCGAGCAGCACGAGGAACGCGAGGACCGGGGGCACCGCCGCGCCCGCGATGCGCGACGCGGCCGATCCCCCGGCCTCGGCTCCTCGCGAGCGCGTCACAGGTACTCGTCGGTGTAGTACTCGGTCCAGTCGGGCTCCTCGGCGAGCGGCTCGCCCTCGGAGTCGGTGAGGAAGCCGCCCTCGAAGAGGAAGGCGCCGAACTCCGCCCAGGCCTCGGGATCCGCGGCCCCGATCGGCCGCTCCTCGGAGACGAGGTACCCGTCGCTCGCCATCAGTTCGGCGCTGCGGCGCACGAGCTCCTCGGCCGTGCCGAGCGTGTCGGGGTTCGCGGCGATGAGCAGTTCCGCGGCCTCGTCCGGGTGGTCGGCGGCGTAGGCGTAGCCCCGGGCCACCGCCTGCACGAACGCCGCGGCCTCCTCGGGATGCTCGTCGAGGTACCGCTCGCTCGACACGATGCCGGTGGACTGCTGCTCGGGCACGCCGAAGTCCTGGTAGCGGAAGGCTCGGTAGGGGTGCCCGTCGATCCGCGTCTGCAGGTCCTCCCAGGTCGACACCGAGAGCGTGAAGTCGATGCGCCCCTGCGAGAGCGCCTCGTAGGCGCCGGTGTCGAGCACCACCTCCTCGAACTCGCCCTCACCGCCGTCGCCTCGGATCGTCGAGGCGGCGAGCGCCGAGTACAGCGGGGCTCCGAAGCCGCCGAAGACGAGCCCGTCGAGGTCGGCGGGGCGCGTGAGGTCCTCGCGGTCCCCCAGCATCACCAGGCGCCCGGTGTCGGTCTGCGTGACGCGGTACACCGAGACCAGATCGAGCCCGGCCGTGCGCGCCATCTGCACGCCCGACTGGCCGCCGATGCCGAAGTCGGCCTCGCCCGCCGAGACCAGCTGCACCGCCGGGGTGGAGCCGTAGGGCAGGATCTCGACGTCGAGCCCCGCCTCCGCGAAGTACCCGAGCTCATCGGCGACGTACACGCCGATGTGGTTGGTGTTGGGCGCCCAGTCGAGCGCGAACGCGACGGGGGCGAGTCCCTCGCCCGCGGCCGGATCCTCGGCGGGTGCGGTTCCGGCGCACGCGGTGAGCGCGAGGCCTGCGGCGAGGATCGCGGCCCCGGCGGCGGCGAACCGCCGCAGCACTGCTCTGCCGGTGCCGGTGCCGTCCCGCTGTGCGGCGCGGGAATGGGTGCGGGTGATGATGTGGTGGCGCATTGAAGCGTGCCCCTTCTGTGATGGATGGGCACGGGTTCGTAGAGTGTCTCCCTGCGCTGGCATGATCCAGATCAGGTTCGACGGTCGAAGGTTGATGACCTTCCTCTCAGCCCGGCCTACCGGACTCCCGTGTGCCCCACATGCTAGCAACACTCCGTCATCGAGCGCGAAGCGATCCCCTATGGTGGTGGGCGTGACTCCGCAGCAGAACGACGCGATCCCTGCCGATGCGACGCCCGCCCCCGCGCCCCTGACACCGCAGCAGTACGGCGTGGGCGCCCGCTTCACCCTGTCGGTCTACGACTCCGACTACGTCGCGATCATCCTCGGCGCCCTCGCCGAGGCGGACGCCGCCGGCCTGACCCTCGAGACCGGCGACATCTCGACGTTCGTCACCGGCTCCGAGCAGCGAGTGCTCGCCTACATCCGCGACGTCGTCGCGGCGGCGGCGCGCAGCGGAGCGCACCTCTCGGCGGCGGTCCTGCTGTCGCGCGGCTGCCCGGGCGAGCTGCAGTGCGCGCTGCCGGCCGGAGTCGCGGCGATCGGCGCGGATCCCGTGACGCTCGACGACACCGGCGTGCGCGCCCGTGCCCACTGGTCGCTCTATCCGCTGCTCGACGGCGGCCACGGCGCCGGCGGGGCGAACGGCGCAGACGCGGGCGGCGACGCCGATCACATGACTCCCATCTACGCGGCGATCGAACGGGCGAAGGCCGAGGGGGTGTACTCGGGATCCGACCACTACGCGACCCGCCTCGACGGCGACCTCGCGGCCGTGCTCCAGACGGCGGCGAACGCCTGGATCGGGGTCGGTCGCACCGTGCAGCACGTGGTGACGCACCTCACGATCTCGATCAACAGCCCGTCGCCGATCCGGGACTGAGCGATGCGCTTCACGAGCAGGACGGGGCATCCGCGATGACGGCGCGACGGATGCATCTCGTGGGCATGGTCAATCCGCCCACGAGCCAGTACGCCGAGAACTGGCGCGATCCGCTGGGTCGCGCCGACTGGCTGAGCGGGCGGTTCTACACCGATCTGGCGCGCACCCTGGAGCGCGGGCTCTTCGACATGGTGTTCTTCGCCGATGCGCTCGCCGTGCCCGAGGACGGGCGGGGCGACTACGCCACCACCCTCCGCACGGCGGGCAAGGGCAGCATCTATCTCGACCCGATCACCACGGTTTCGCTGGCCGCCGGCGCGACGAGCCGCATCGGGCTCGGGGCCACGGTGTCGACCGGCTTCGTGCCCCCGTACGCCATCGCCCGCCAGCTGCTCTCGGTCGACCACCTGTCGGGCGGCCGCGCGGCCTGGAACATCGTCACCTCGACCACCGACGCCGAGGCGCGCAACATGGGACGGGAGCGCATCGCGGCGCCCGGGGAGCGCTACGACCGGGCCGACTCGGTCGTGCAGACGGTCCTGGACCTGTGGCGGTCGTGGGAGCCCCGTGCGCTCGTGCACGACCGGGAGTCGGGGCTGTTCGCCGACCCGGATCTCGTGCACCGCGTGCCCGGCGATCTGTCGCGCGGCCCGCTCACCCTGCCCCGCAGCCCGCAGGACCACCCGGTGCTGATGCAGGCCGGATCGTCACCGCGGGGCCGGGCCTTCGCCGCCCGGTGGGCGGAGGTGGTGTTCGCGATCGGCGACACCGAGGAGGGGATGCGCGAGCTGCGGCGGGAGCTGCGCGAGCGCGCCCGCATCGATCACGGCCGGGATCCGGACTCCATCCGCGTGCTGCAGGGTGTGCAGCCCGTCGTGGGCTGGACCGACGCCGACGCGCAGGCGAAGCTGGGCGCGCTGCGCGAGCGGATCGATCTGCCGGCCGCGCTGACGAAGCTGGCGCGTCTGCTGCGCATCGAGCCCCGCGACCCCGGCGGCCTCGATCCCGACGGCCGGGCGGTCGACCTGCTGGCGGCGCACCGCGGCGCCACGGGCAGCACGGGCTTCGAGGACATGCTGGCCTCGGTGAGCGCCCGGCGGGGATTCACCGTGGCCGAGCTGGCGATCGAGCAGTCGCTCAATCAGCTGCACCCGCAGGTGGTCGGCTCACCCGCCACCGTCGCGGGGCACCTCGAGCAGCTCTTCCGCGGCGAGGCCGCGGACGGCTTCGTCGTGTTCCCCGCGCTCTACCACTCGTCGTTCGAGGACTTCGTCGCGGGTGTGGTGCCCGAGCTGCAGCGGCGGGGCGTGTTCCGCACGGAGTACTCCGGGGCGACGCTGCGGGCGCACCTGCGCGACTAGGATACCGGTCCAGTCCTCGCGAGTGGACCGGAGTCTCCGCACCTCCTCGCTATACCACCGCGGGCAGGGCGTGCTCGCGGAGACCCGGCCGTGCCGGCTCCGCGAGCTGCGCCCAGCTCTCCGCGAGCGTCCGCACCCCGCGCTCGAGATCCGCGACGGGCGAGGTGAACGGCACGCGCAGGAAACGCTCGAGGGCGCCGTCGACGGAGAACTTCGGGCCGGCGACCAGGGCCATCCCGCGCGCCTCGCACAGCGTCGTGAGCGCCGAGCTGCCGGGCCTGTCGAGCTGCACCCAGAGCGACAGTCCCCCGTCGGGCCGCGTCAGGCGCCACTGCGGCAGATGCCGCTCGAGCAGTTCGAGCAGGGCGTCGCGGTGGGTGCGCAGCTGCTCCCGGCGCTGCGCGAGGAGCCGGGGCATCTCGCGCACGATCCGCTCTCCGAGCAGCTGCTCCATCTGCGGCGTGCCGAGATCGCCCGCGGGCCGCGCCTGCACCAGGCGGCGGATCGTCGAGGCGTCCGCCCGGATCCACCCGAGGCGCAGGCCGCCCCAGATCGACTTGCTGAGCGAGCCGACCGTGAGCACGCCGGCGCCCTCGGCGTGAGCACGCCCCCGGGCGTGACGCGCGAGGGGGCCGTCGTCCCAGTCGCGATCGATCAGGAGGTCGGCCGTCGTCTCGTCGACGATGAGCGTCGTGCCCGCCGCCCGCGCCCGATCGGCCAGTCGGACGCGCGCCTCCGGGGGAAGGGAGGCGCCCGTCGGATTGTGGAAATCGGGCACGAGATAGGCGAGGGCCGGGCGTACGGCGTCGATGGTGCCGAGGAGGTGCTCGACGTCCCAGCCCTCGCTCGTGACGGGGGTCGTCACCAGCCGCGCGCCCGCGCGTCGCAGCGCGTCCGCGGCGTGCGGGTAGGTCGGCGCCTCGATGAGTGCGATGTCGCCGCGGGACAGCAGCGTGTGGGCGGCCAGCGAGATGGCGTGCTGGCCGCCCATCGTGACCATGATCTGCTCGGGCCCGGTGGGCAGGCCGCGATCGGTGTAGCGCTGCGCGATGGCGGCCCGCAGCGCCGGGTTGCCCACCAGGTCGAAGCCCGGGCCCTGCAGCGCCTCGCCCATGCGCGTCGAGACGGAGGCGACGATCTCGGCCAGCCCATCGACCGGGGGCGGCACGGCCCGCGCGAAATCGACGGCCCGTCCCTCGGACGATCCTCGGGAGGCGCGCTCGGGCAGCGCCGCCCGGCTGCCCGACCCCTGCCGGCTGACCGCGTAGCCGGTCTCGCGGAGGGCCTGGTAGGCGGCCACGATCGTGGTGCGGCTCCGCCCGGTCTGCGCGGCCAGGTCCCGCTCCGACGGCAGCCGCGTCCCCACGGGGATCCGGCCGTCCGCGATCAGCAGCCGCACCCGGTCCGCGAGCGCCTCGTAGACCGCGATCGAGGGATCGAGTTCCCCGACGAGTTCGAGGAGCGCCCGGGCGGAGAGACGGGATCCCGGATAGCTCACCATGCGTCCAGTTTATGCAGATTGGCACTCTCTGTCTCCATATTTCTCCTGATTGGATTGATTCAGCATCAACTGGACCGAACGAGAGGCGGATCATGTTCCCCACTGCAGCAGTCGTCGTGGCGGCGGTCGTGATCCTCGCGATCTGCGTCGGCACGCTGTACGTCGTGAGTCGGGACGGCGCGGGCAGGCGCCCCACCCGGAGCGCGTACGACACCCGGCGGCCGGAGCCGTGATCGGGGCGCGCGGCGCGGAAGCCGGAGCGCCGGGCGGAGTCGGCAGGCCGGGACGGCCCGGCGAGTCCCTCGGTCGCGCAGACGCGATCGGGCGGACGGCGTTGAGCAAACGCCGACGAGCAGACACTCTTGAAGAGACGGGACAGCGCAGGCACGACCGGCAGGAGGATCCGATGACACCCCAGGCGACACCCCCCGGCGACGAGCTCCGCCGCCCGGCGGCGGCCGGGGGCGCGCTGCACGCGATCGGTCGCCGTGCGGCGGCCGATCTGGCGCTGGGCCCCGACGAGATCGCGCGGATCGCACCCGCCGCAGAACTGCCGCGCTGGCGCTCGGCGCTCCGCGTGGGCGAACTGGCGCACGACAGCGTCGCGCTGTCGTCGCTGGCCTGCGCCCTGGCCGCCGAGGCGCGGGGCGGCGGGGCGGGGCCCGCGAGCGCGATCCGCGTGGAGTCGCCGCGGATCGAGGCGTCGTTCGGCAGCGAGCGGGTGTTCCGCTTCGACGGCGAGGCCCCGACGATCTGGGCGGGACTCTCGGGGTTCTGGCGGGTGGCCGACGGCTGGGTGCGCGCGCACGGCAACTACCCGCACCACGCCGAACGCCTGGCCCGCCTCATCGGCGTGCCGGTCTCGGCGCCGCGCGCCGAGGTCGAGGCCGCGCTGGCCCGGTGGACCCGGTTCGAGCTCGAGGCGCGTGCCGCCGAGGCCGATGCGCTGGCCGTCGCGGTGCGGGATCCCGGCGAGTGGGGCTCCCACCCGCAGGCCCGGGCCGTCGCCGATGCGCCGCTGCTCGACCTCCGCGCGCGCGGCGGCACGGCCGCGCGCCCGTGGCGGGGCGAGGCTGAGCTGCCCCTGGCGGGGATCCGGGTGCTCGACCTCACCCGGGTGATCGCCGGCCCCGTGGCGACGCGGGATCTCGCACTCGCCGGCGCAGACGTGCTCCGCGTCGACTCGCCGCGGCTGCCCGAGGCACCCTGGCAGCACCTCGACACGGGTCAGGGCAAGCGATCGACGCTGCTCGACCTCGGGCAGCGCGCCCACCGGCTCGAGTTCGAGCGCCTGCTCGGCACCGCGGACGTGGTCGTGCACGGCTACCGCCCGACCGCGCTGGCGCGCTTCGGCCTGGACGCGGAGGCGCTGCACGACCGGCACCCCGGACTGGTCGTCGCGCAGCTCTCGGCCTGGGGAACCGAGGGGCCGTGGGGGCGACGGCGGGGATTCGACAGCCTCGTGCAGGCCGCCTCCGGCATCGCGGTGCTGGAGAGCCGCGACGACGGCGAGACGCCGGGCGCGCTTCCCGTGCAGGCGCTGGATCACTCCGCGGGGCACTTCCTCGCCGCGTCCATCGTCACGGCGCTGCGCGCCCAGCGCGCCACCGGTGGCTCTTACGCGATCGGCCTGAGCCTCGCGGGGATCGCCGCCGCCCTGCTGGCGGCCGGCGCCGCGCCGGAGGACGCCGGAGCCGGCGACGCGCGCGAGCTGCCGACGGTGCCGGTGCCGCTCGAGGCGGGCGACGGCCCGGGCCCGGTGCCCCCGGTGGTCACCTGCGCGCCGCCGGTGCTGGCGTTTCCCGGGGCGCCCTCGCGGTACGTCTCGCCCCTGCACGCCTGGGGCTCCGACGAGCCGCGCTGGGTGTGAAGCGGTACCGGGTGTGAAGCGGTACCGGGTGTGAAGCGCGCGGGAGGGCGCACCGCTGCGCGGGCGCTAGTGGGCGTGGGGTTCGTGCAGGGTGCCGTGCGGCACGGCCGACTCGCCCGGTGCGGTGTGGGCCAGGGCGGGGGTGGTGATCGCGGCGACCAGCATCGCCTGCGCCGTGAGGATCACGACGAGTGCGGCGGGGCGGGAGGCGCGGCCGCCCGCCCCGCCGCCGGCCGGCCCGCGCGGACCCGTCCCCGGAGAGCGGTCCCGCCCGCGGCGGAGCGAGAGCACCGCCAGCACCGCGGCGGTCCAGTGCAGCACGAGCAGCGCGAGCAGCGGCACGATCCCCACGAGGCCGGTGAACAGCAGGACGGTCGCCACGGCGACGACGCCGGCCCCGACCGCGAGCATCGCCCGCGGGGCGGGCACGCGCCCCACCCGCAGGGCGATCCCTCCCCAGAGCAGCTCGAGGACGGCGAGCGCCACGAGCGGCACTGCGAGCAGCGGGTCGGTGCCGGCGGCCACCGCGCAGAGGATCAGCCCCGAGCCGAGGGCGGCGAAGCCGCACCAGCTCGACGTCACCACGACGCGTCCGTCGTCACACGGCCGGGCGGGCCGTCACCACGCGGTCGCGATCGGCGCCGAGGCTCACGCCCAGCAGGATGAGCGCGCTGCCGAGGTGCAGGATGTGGTCGGCGGTGTTGAGCGCGAGGATGTTGGCCGCGGTGCCGGCGATGAAGAAGCCGATCACGCCCACGAGGAGGTACACCACCCCCACGGTTCCGTTGATCCCCTTCGCCGCGCCCACGCCCGCGAGACCGCCCACGACCAGCGCGGCGCCGACGAGCAGATGGACGATGTTGTGCAGCGGGTTCACCTCGAACACCCCGAGCAGCAGGCCGCCCTCGGTCGCGATGAAGCCCACTCCCCCGGTCACCATGAAGCCCAGGATTCCCACCAGCAGATAGACGGCGCCGAAGATCACTCCGACGATTCGGTTGGCCGAGTTCTTCACGATGCTTCTCCTTCGATCGATCGTTCAGTCGCGGCGGCGGAGCCGCCGACGGCAGGCCTCGGTGGCCGCGCCTGGGACCAGCATGGGCTGAGACGCGGAATGCCGGAAGGCGCTTGCGGTGCGCACGCGCATGCACTACATTCGGCTCGTCCGACGCCGGCCCGCACCGCTCGGCGCATCACGATCGTGTCAAGCCCCTCCCGCCCGGGGCCGGGTATCGGGTTACATGGGGACATGTCAACGAAGATCCTCTCCATCGGCACCGCCGTGCCCCCCGCCCGGCTCGCGCAGCCGAAGACCCGCGACTTCTTCGCGGCGCAGCCCGGCATCGACCGGCTCACCGCCCGCCTCATCGGCGCGGCCTTCGACCAGTCGGCCATCGACAACCGGTACTCGGTGATCGGCGAGATCGGCTCCAGCGAGACCCTGTTCTCGGAGGACGGCGCAGTGCTGAGCGCACCCAGCACCGGCGAGCGCAACCTCATCTACCGCAGGGAGGCTCCGCCGCTGTATGCGGCCGCCGCCCGCGACGCGCTCGAGCGGTCCGGCTTCGACGCGAGCGAGGTCACCCACGTGGTCACGGCCTCGTGCACGGGGTTCTTCGCCCCGGGCCCCGACTACCTGCTGGTGAGGCAGCTCGGCATCCAGACCACGGCCGAGCGCACGCACATCGGCTTCATGGGCTGCGCCGCAGCCTTCCCCGCCCTGCGCACGGCGACCGCGATCAGCGACGCCCAGCCCGGGGCGGTGGTGCTCGTCGCCTGCGCCGAGCTCTGCTCGCTGCACATCCGCTCCTCCCGCGACCCCGAGCAGATCGTGGCCTCCGCGGTGTTCGGCGACGGAGCCGGCGCCGCGATCGTCTCCTCCGCGGAACCGCGCGGGGGCCGGGCGGCGCTGGAGGCGGTCGACTTCTCGACGGCGATCACGGCCGAGGGCGAGAGCGACATGGACTGGACCATCGGCGATCGAGGCTTCGAGATGCGGCTCACCGCCGAGGTGCCGCGCATCATCGGACGCGAGATCGCCGGTGTGGTCGAGGGCATGCTGCAGGGCGCGGATCCGCGCAGCGACGTGGACGCGTGGGCGGTGCATCCCGGCGGGCGGAGCGTGCTCGATCGTGTGCAGGGCGGCGTCGAGCTGTCGGATGAGGCGATGGCGCACTCGCGCACCGTGCTGCGCGACTTCGGCAACATGTCGAGCGCGACGATCCTCTTCATCCTGCAGCGGATCCTGGCGGACGAGTCGCTCGGCGACGGCGCGCGGATCGCGGGGCTCTGCTTCGGGCCGGGGCTCACCGTCGAGACGGCCCGCCTCTCGCTGCGTGCGGGCGACCGGATCCCGGCCGGAGCGGTCGTGACGGCCGGAACCGAACCGGCTGCGGCGGCATCGGCCGGGACCGAGCCCACTGCCGGAACCGAGCCGACGGCCGGGGCGGCGGAACCGGTCGGAGCCGCCGCTCGGGTATGAGGGAGGGGGCATGGGTGACGCTCTCCGCCCGGGATGAGCGGCTCGCGGAGCTGATGGACGATCCGGACTGCGATCCGGTGCGCCTGCGCCGCACGCTGCAGCGCTTCTGGGCGGTGAACGGAGCCGTCTCCCGCTGGGGCCGTGTCTATCGGACCCACCTGCGCCCGGCTCTCGCGCGCGCCGATGGGACCGCCCGCATCCTCGACGTGGGGTGCGGCGGCGGCGACGTGCTGCGCCGGCTGGTGCGGCTCGCGAGACGCGACGGCATCGCGGTGGAGGGGGTCGGCATCGACCCGGATCCCCGCGCCTGCGAGGTGGCGCGGGGCGGCGCGCGCGTCGACGGCATCTCCTTCCGCCGAGCCCGCAGCGACGAGCTCGCGCGGGAGGGCGAGCGCTTCGACGCGGTCGTCTCGAACCACCTGCTCCATCACCTCGACGCGGCCTCGCTGGAGACGGTGCTCGCCGACTCGGAGGCGCTCGCGACCCGGGTCTGCGTGCACTCGGACATCGCCCGCAGCCGACTCGCCTACGCGGCGTTCGCAGTGGGCGCCGCGCCGCTCGCACCGGGCACCTTCCTGCGGGTCGACGGACTGCGCAGCATCCGCCGCAGCTACACCCGCGAGGAGCTCGACGACCGGCTGCCCGGCGGCTGGCGGGCGGAGCAGCCGACGGCGTTCCGGCTGCTCGCGGTCCACCGGCCGACGCCCTCCGAGGAGCCTCCCGGCCCGCTTCGCGGGAGGGCTCCGGCGTGAGCGGCGAGGTGCACGACGTCGTCGTGGTCGGGGCGGGGCCGACGGGGCTCTGCCTGGCCGCCGGACTCGCGCGTCTGGGCGTCGACGCGCTGCTCCTCGAGCGTCGCGAGCTCGCCGAGGCCGGCAGCCGTGCGATCGGCGTGCACCCGCCCGTGCTCGCGGCGCTCGCACCCTCGGGGGCGGCCGAGCGCCTCCTCGCCGGGGCGGCTCGCATTCCGCGCGGGATCGCGCGCTCGGGGGGACGCACCATCGGCGAGGTGCGCTTCGACCGGCTGGGCGGCGCCTTCCCGTTCGTCGCGGCGGTGCCGCAGGCCGTGACCGAGGCGGCCGTGGGGGCGGGCGGGCCCGAGCCGACGCGCGGCACCGAGGTGCTGCGTATCCTCGACGAACCCGGCCGCGCGATCCTGCACGCCCGGATCGGCGCCGAGGAGGTCGAGCTGCGCGCGCGTACGGTCGTGGTGTCCGCGGGCGCAGCGGGGCGCGGTCTCGTGCTGCCCCGCTTCGGGGTGCGCGCACGCGACTACGCCGACCGCTATCTCATGGCGGATCTCGCCGACGCCCCCGGGGCGCCCGCCGACACGGCGATCGTGACGCTCGACGAGGCCGGCGTGCTGGAGTCGTTCCCGCTGCCGGGCGGCGGCCGGCGGCTCGTCGCCTGGGACGGCGGCGGTCCCGAGACGGAGACCGCGCATACCTCCGAGCACCGCGCGGACCGCCTCCGCCGGGCGGTCGCCGAGCGCAGTGGAGAGGCCGGGCTCGCAGCGCGGGTGGAGTCGGCGACGGCGTTCGGGATCCGGCGCGCGCTGCTGCGCCGCCTGCGCGCCGGGCGCGTCCTCGCGATCGGCGACGCGGCGCACGAGGTGAGCCCGATCGGCGGGCAGGGCATGAATCTCGGTCTGCTCGACGCGGTGACGCTCGCCCCGCTCCTGGCGCGGTGGCTGCGGCGGCGCGAGGGCGACCCCGAGCCCGACCGGGAGCTGGAGCGGTGGGAGCGGCGCCGGCTGGCGTCCGCGCGCACCGCCGCCCGCCTCGCCGGCCTCAACACGGCGCTCGGCCGCGCCCGCTCGCCGAGCGCCCGCGCCGCGCTGGGCGCCGCGATCGGAACCGTCGCCGCGGGCCCGGTCACCCGGATCGCGGCCCGGGCCTACGCCATGGGCTTCGACCGCGACGCCCCCCGAGGCCGCACCGTTCTCTGATCCGGGTGGGGCCAGGCCGGCGATGCCGGGACCGGTCTCAGGACGCGACCAGCTCCCGCAGCCGGCTGAGCAGCTCCTCGCTCGTGTGCGTCTCCTGATCCAGGTTGTCCTGGAGCAGCTCGACCGCGTCGGCGGCTCCCTGCGACCCGGCTGCGGTGATCAGGGTCTGGTAGACGGAGATCTCGTAGTGCTCGTTGCCGAGCGCGCAGGAGAGGGCGACCTGATCCCGCAGCTCGGGAGCGGAACGCGCGATGAGCGACTCCGCCTGCTTCGAGATCCCCTTGGTCGCGGGCGAGCCGGCCGTCGACTCCGGGAACCCGAGCGCGCCGAAGACCTTGCGCAGATTCTCGATCTGCTCGCGCGTCTCGTCCGCGTGGTGGCGGAAGAGCTTCTGGATGTCCTTCGACGGAGCGGCCTCGGTGAGCTCGCCGAGCGCGGCGAGCGAGTCCTCCTCCATCGTCATCGTGGTGCGCAGCTGGAAGCGGAGCAGATCGGTGGGCGATTCGAGTGTGGTCTGCGACATGGTGGTTCTCCTTCCGCCTGACGGCTACGGCGATTGTAGGAACGCGCCGCGTCGCTCCGCAGGGGGCTTGCGCCCGGTCTCCCGCACCGCTATGAGGCACCCGGGCGACGCCCGGCCTTCCGAGGGACGTTCACGCGAGGGCATCGACGATGCACCTCAGGCAGGCGCCGCTCGCCACTGCGTCCGCCAGCGAGGCGGGCGAGCGGCGAGCGTCCTCCTCCAGCGCGCGGAAGTACCGCTCGAGGGCGCCCCTCGCCTCGTCCAGCGCCCGCTGGCGGGCGTCCCGGCCCGCTACGCCGGCGACGACCGCGCGGCACCGTCCGATCGCATCGCCGAGCGCCTCGCACAGCGGGCCGGGACTCTCCACCGCGACGACGAGTTCGGACAGTGCGCGGACGAAGAACGCCGCGCGGTCGAGCGCCCTGAGCTGCTCGTCGATCGTCTCCCGCTCTCCGTGGCGACGGCGCGCACGCGGATTCGCGCGCTCGCTGCGGCGGGCCTCCCGGATCTCCTCGGTGACCTCTCCCAGCGTGACCACCAGCGCGTCCACGGCACCCCGCAGCCGGCTCTCGTCGTGCTGCCGGCCGCGCACCAGCTCCTCCGCCTCGTCGAGACAGGCGGAGAGCACACCCCGCAGATCCGCGAGTCGCCCCCGGGCCTCCCCGAAGTAGAGGGGCGGCATGGCGACCCACTGCACGATGATCCCCACGACCACGCCGAACCCCATGGTCACCAGGTAGGAGAGCGAGAACTCCCCGCCCTCCCGCCCGCTCAGCAGGAGCACGAGCAGACCGGCGATGGGGATCCAGTCCCGGCCGGCGCCGAGCACGTGGAGACCCCCCAGCGCCACCCCGACGGCAACGACGAGCGCGACCGCCGCGATCGAGGGGGCACCCGCGACCACGAGGCTCAGCGCGCCCAGCCCGAGTGCGATCCCCACGGCCAGCCCGACCAGGGCCTGCACGCCGGCGCGCACCGAATCGAGCACCGTCGTGTACATGCTCACGAGCACGCCGAGCGGAGCGTAGTAGGAGTACTCCGACTCGGCGAAGGGCACGAACGGGGCGAGGTACCAGGCGAGCGCGGCGGCCACGGCGGTCTTCGCGGCGAGCACGAGCCGCGAGAGCCGGCTCAGCTGCCTCCCCCACCGCTTCGCCGCGCTCCGCAGCGGCGCCGCTCTCAGCATCACGCTTCCCCCGGGTCCATGCTCATCGCCGCTCCTCCGTTCGTGCACAGGGGGTGAGGCTACGCCATGGGCGCTCACGAATCCAGGCCCTTGCCGCCCGCTTCCGCCCGGAACAGGATGGCCGGACGTGTTCGCCCCGTCGAGAGGAGACGACATGCGCGCACTGACCTGGCAAGGCAAGAGGAGCGTCAGCGTCGAGACCGTTCCGGATCCGACGCTGCAGCATCCCGACGACGTCATCATCGAGGTGACCTCGACCGCCATCTGCGGCTCCGATCTGCACCTCTACGAGGTGCTCACCCCGTTCATGGACGCGGGCGACGTGATCGGGCACGAGCCCATGGGCCGGGTGGTCGAGACGGGGGCGGGGTCGGATCTCGCGGTGGGAGACCGGGTGGTCGTGCCCTTCACGATCTCCTGCGGCAGCTGCTGGATGTGCTCGCGCGGACTGACGACGCAGTGCGAGACGACACAGGTGCGGGAGTACGGATCCGGAGCCGCCCTGTACGGCTACTCGCGCCTGTACGGTTCGGTGCCGGGCGGTCAGGCTGAGTACCTGCGCGTCCCGTTCTCGAACTTCAACCCGATCCGCGTGGGTGCCGACCTGCCCGATCACCGCTACCTCTTCCTGAGCGACATCCTGCCCACCGCGTGGCAGGGCGTGCAGTACGCCGGCGTGGGTCGGGGCGACACGCTCGCGGTCTACGGGCTGGGACCCGTCGGCCAGTTCGCCGCGCGCATCGGCGCGCACCTGGGAGCCGAGGTGTACGCCGTGGACCCCGTCCCCGAGCGGCGGGCGCTCGCCGCTCGGTATGGGGTGCGGGTCTTCGACCTGCACGACGACGTCAACGACGAGATCCGCGACGCGACCGCCGGCCGCGGGCCCGACGCCGTGGTCGATGCGGTCGGCATGGAAGCGCACGGCTCGCCCTTCGCACGGTTCGCGCACCAGGCCGTCGGGCTGCTGCCCGACGCCGTCGGCCGCAAGCTGATGGAGACGGGCGGGGTCGACCGCCTGGCGGCGCTCCACGCCTCGATCGACCTCGTGCGCCGAGGCGGCACGGTCTCGCTGAGCGGCGTCTACGGGGGCCAGGCGAGCCCCATGCCGATGCTCATGCTCTTCGACAAGCAGATCCAGCTGCGCATGGGCCAGTGCAATGTGAAGTCGTGGATCGACGACCTCCTACCGCTCGTCGAGGACCCGGTCGATCCGCTCGGCACCGAGGACCTCGTAACGCACCGCGTGCCGCTCGAGGAGGCGCCGCGGGCGTACGAGATGTTCCAGCAGAAGGCGGACGGCTGCATCAAGGTCGTGCTGGATCCCTCGTCGTGACCGGCGCACAGGGCCCGAGTACGGTCTGGGGCCCCGGGCGCAACCCCGTCGACACGCCCCGCTCCGCGTACGAGAGTGGGGGCATCACCATGAAGACCGAAGGAGGCACCGCAGTGTCAGAGCACACCGATCAGCTGACGTTCCAGAACCCCGTGACGAGGTTCCCCGTGATCTCGCCGCCGGTGCAGCACCAACCCGAGCCCGGCCTCGATCAGGAGCTCGTGCCGCAGACCGACCGCGGCCAGCACTCCTACCGCGGCACAGGACGGCTCGAGGGCCGCAGGGCGCTGATCACCGGGGCCGACTCGGGGATCGGCGCCGCCGTGGCGATCGCGTTCGCCCGCGAGGGCGCCGATGTCGCCCTGTCCTACCTCCCCGCCGAGGAGGAGGACGCCCAGGAGATCAAGTCGTTCATCGAGGACGCGGGCCGGCGGGCCGTGCTGCTGCCGGGCGACATCTCGGATCGCGACTTCTGCGAGCGGCTCGTCGAGCAGGCGGCGGAGTCCCTCGGCGGTCTCGACGCCTTGGTGAACAACGCCGGCCGGCAGATCGCGGTGGAGGACGTCGCAGACCTGCCGGACGAGCAGTGGACCGCGACCTTCGACACCAACATCCACGCGATCTACCGGATCTCCCGCGCCGCGCTGCCGCACCTGCCTGCCGGGTCGACGATCGTGAACACGACCTCGATCCAGGCGTACAAGCCCTCCTCCCACCTGCTCGACTACGCGTCGACCAAGGCCGCGATCAACAACTTCACGAAGGGTCTGGGCCAGTTGCTCGCACCTCGCGGCATTCGCGTCAACGCCGTGGCGCCGGGACCGATCTGGACGCCGCTGCAGGTCTCGGACGGGCAGCCCAAAGACGCCCTGCCCGACTTCGGCAAGAACACCCCGATCGGCCGGGCCGGGCAGCCCACGGAGCTCGCCCCGGCGTTCGTGTTCCTCACCTCGCCCGAGTCGAGCTATGTGATCGGCGAGACGCTCAACGTCAACGGCGGGACCCCCTCGCCATGATCCGGGACACCGCTGGGGCCGGAGAGGGCGCCCGCCGCCGCTCCCGACGGAAGGAGAAACCATGCGAGTCGTAGTCGTGGGAGCCACCGGGAACGCCGGTACCGCCGTGCTCCGGGCGCTCGCGGACACCCCGGAGGTGCACTCCGTGCTGGGCATCGCGAGGCGCATGCCCGATACCGGAGCCGCCCCGTACTCCGGCTGCGAGTGGGCGTCGATCGACATCGCCGCGGCCACCTCCGAGGAGGAGGCCGGAGCCCTGCTCAGGGATGCCTTCGCGGGCGCCGACGCCGTGATCCACCTGGCCTGGCTCATCCAGCCGAACTCCCGGCGCGAGCTCCTGCGCCGCGTGAACGTCGAGGGCACCGCCCGGGTGGCGCGCGCGGCGGCCGCTGCGGGCGTGCCGCACCTCGTCGTCGCCTCGTCCGTGGGCGCCTACTCCCCCGACCCCGCGCAGATGCGACGGGACGAGACCTGGGCGACGGGGGGCGTCGCGACCTCGCACTACAGCGTCGACAAGGCCGCCCAGGAGCGGGTGCTCGACGAGTTCGGGACCGCCCACCCGGAGGTCGTCGTCACACGCCTGCGGCCCGCGCTGATCTTCCAGGCCGATGCCGGCTCCGAGATCCAGCGCTCCTTCCTCGGCGGCTGGATGCCGGTGCGGGCCCTCGGCTCGATGAGGCCGCCCGTGCTGCCCGTGCCGAAGGGGCTGCGCGGGGTGCAGGCCGTGCACGCCGACGACCTCGGCCGGGCCTTCGCCGCCGCGGTCGTCGCGCGTGCGCCCGGCGCCTTCAACATCTGCGCGGACGACGTGCTCGCGCCGCAGGACCTCGCCGACATCATCGATCACGGCCGGTTCGTGGAGCTGCCCGCGCGTCTGGTTCGCGCGTTCCTGCTCGGCGGGCACCGGGCGGGGCTCGTCGCGGCCGACGAGGGCTGGCTCGACCTGGCGAGGGCGGTGCCGATGATGGACAACGCGCGGGCCGCGAGCGAGCTCGACTGGCGCCCCCGCGTCACCGCTGCCGAGGCGCTGCGCCGCCTCCTGCGCGGCATGGCGGACGGACGGGGCACGGCCTCCGTGCCCCTGCGCCCGCGGGATCCCGACGACGGGCGGCTCCCCGCGGCCCGCGGGCGGGCCGACAGCGACGCCGACGCGGGTCACCCGGCGCACGGCGCCGCGGCGCCCGAGGAGGGGATCTCCCGGGATCTGCTGGGCCTCTACCTCTCCGACCACCTGACCGGCGCCACCGCCGGAGCGGGCCGGATCGCGCGCATGGCGGACGAGGCGATCGACACGCCGGTCTACGCACGGCTGTCGGAGCTGGCGGAGGAGATCCGGCTCGAGCGCGCCTTCCTGCGGCAGCTCATCCACGACCTCGACCTGCGGCAGCGACCGTACCGGCAGGCCGTCTCGTGGGCCGCCGAGCACGCCGGGCGGCTCAAGAGCAACGGCCGGCTGTTCTCGCGGTCGCCGCTCACCCTGGTGCTCGAGACGGAGCTGATGCGCAGCGCGGTGAGGGGCAAGCTGGGCGTGTGGCAGGTGCTGCGGGAGCACGCGGAGGAGCTGGGGCTCGATCCGGGGGTCTTCGAGGATCTCGCCCGCCGGGCCCGCGCCCAGGCGGGCGTGCTCGACGAGGTGCACGAGTACCTGCGCCGGCGGGCCTTCCGGGAGGATCGGGAGATCGCCGGCGATCAGGGCGGGGAGGGGTGAGCGCCGCCCGCGGAGAGACGCCGGTGCATCCCGATCGCGCCCCCGCGCGTGAAGCCGAGGGACTCGTAGACGCCGACCGCCTCGTCGCTGGCGAAGAGGCCCACGAAGAGCTCCGCCCCCGGCGCGGGTCGCAGCAGCTCGATCAGGCGCTCGACGAGGGCCGTGGCGATCCCCCCGCCGTCGTGATCCGGATGCACGATCACGTCCTGCACGTAGGCGTACTGCAGCCCGTCGCCGACCGCGCGCGCCATGCCGACGGCCTCGCCGTCGACGACGCAGACCACCCCCGCGAGCGACGCCTCGAGCGAGGCGGCCCTGACCCGGTCGTCGAAGTGCGACTGCCACCCCACGGCCGCGGCGAGCGCGGCGTGCTCCTCGGGAGTGGCCACCCGGTCGAGGATCCTCCCGCTCACGACGCGGACGCCCCCTCCGGCCTCGAGTCGGTGCGCATGCGCTCTCCTTCCGCGGCCCGCGATCGCCGTCGCTGTGCCACCCATGGTAACCCGGCCGCGCATGAGATCATGGCCGGACGATGAGCAAGCTGCGGAAGGCGGCCTGGTGGGTCGCCGACTACGCGTACGCCGGCTGGTGGCAGGTGCGCGCCCTCGCGACGCGCGCCGATCCGGGCGACTTCCTGGGCGGGAACGGGGTGCCGATCCTCGTCATCCCGGGAGTGTACGAATCGTGGCGGTTCATGCTGCCCCTGATCATCGACCTGCACGGCCGGGGTCACCCGGTGCACGTGATCGATCCGCTCCGGAGCAATCGCGTTCCGGTCGCGACGGGCGCGCGCCTCGTGGAGGACTACCTGGCACAGCAGGACCTCGAGGACGTGATCGTCGTCGCGCACAGCAAGGGCGGATTGATCGGCAAGCACGTCATGTCGTTCGCCGGGGAGGCGCATCGCATCCGCGCGATGGTCGCGATCGCGGCGCCCTTCGGCGGCTCGCGCTACGCGCGCTTCCTGCTGAGCCCGGCCCTGCGCTCGTTCTCGCCCCGCGACGCCACGCTGCAGCGCCTCGCCGAGGCGCGCGAGGCCAACACGCGCATCGTCTCGGTCTTCGCCCGCTTCGATCCGCACATCCCCGAGGGGAGCGAACTCCCCGGCGCGACGAACGTGGTCGTCGACACCGGCGGCCACTTCCGCATCCTCGCCCACCCGCGCACGATCGCCGTGGTGCGCGGGATCGGCGATGACGATCCGCGGCCGTGACGAGGTCCCGCTCGGCCGCACCGGCCTGCGGAACCGAGCGACGCCGACGGCGCCTGCGCCGACCGCGGGATCCGGGCCTCACCGTGCGATCTCGACGTCGGCGACGATGACGTCCCGCTGCGAGTAGTGCAGCGGCGACAGGAAGAACAGCACGCTCGCGATCAGCGCGAGCCCCGTGCCCACCGCGCAGATCCGGATCATGACCTCGGGCGCGGCCTCCCGGAGGCTCCGGAGCGCGAGGCGGACCAGCCCGAACCCGACGAGGCCCCCGGCGGTGTTGACGATGAGGTCGGTGGTGTCGGAGACCCCGATGGCCAGGAGGAACTGGGCGGACTCGAGCGCGAGGCTCGCGCCCAGCAGCACCGCCGCGACCCGCACCCACGACCAGGCGGGGGCGAGGAGGCCGAGGTACAGGCCGAAGGGGAGGAACAGCGCGATGTTCGCGGCGATCTCGAGCGGCGCGTTCGAGCCGAACCCGCCACCGGCCGCGAACGGGACGAGCTTGAGCTGGCGCACCCCCGCGATCCCGATGTGCGGCACCTCGAGCTTCCACAGCACGATCCAGGCGAGCAGTGCGAGATAGACGGCGAACAGCGCGACGAGCAGCGCGCGGCCGCGCGCAGCGGCACGGCGGTCCGCAGCCGCCCCGGGTTCCGCGACCGGCATCAGCTCCCCCTCCCCGCGTCCCCGAGCGGCTCCCGCGCCGGGCCGGACCCGGCCTGCGCCGCGCCCGTCCCGGCCCCGGAAGAGACGGATCGCGGCAGCTCCGCCGTGACGCGGAGCCCGCCCTCCGGCCTCGCGTCGATCGTGAGCGCTCCATCGTGCGCGCGCACGATGCTCTGCACGATCGCGAGCCCCAGGCCGACCCCGGCGTGGTCGCCGCGGATGCGCTGCGTGCCGCGCTGGAACGGCTCGACGAGCGTCGACGCCAGCTCCGCGCCGACGGGCTCGCCGGTGTTCTCGACGGTCAGCACGACCTCGTCGGAGCCGGCCGAGGTGCGCACGCGCACGGAGCCGCCCGCGGCGAGGTTGTGCACGACGGCGTTGTGCATCAGGTTCGTGATCATCTGCAGCAGCAGCGCGGGCGAGCCCAGGGCGGGCGCGACCTCCCCCGAGACCTCGAGGACGACGTCGTGCTTCTCCGCGAGGGGCAGCAGCGTCTCCGCCGCCTCCTCGGCGAGGAGCGACAGGTCGACGCGAGATCCCGCGCGAAGGACCGCCGGTCGGCGCGGCTGAGCAGCAGCAGCGCCTCGGTGAGTTCGATCGCCCGCGTGTTGACGGAGCGCAGGCGCGCGAGCAGCTCGCGGTGGTCGTGCTCCGGATCCCGCTCAGCGACGTCGAGCAGCGTCTGGGTGACGGCGAGCGGGGTGCGCAGCTCGTGGGAGGCGTTGGCCGCGAAGCGCTGCTGCTCGGCCAGGTGCGCCTCGAGCTGCGCCAGCATCGCGTCGAAGCCGTCGGCGAGCTCGCGGAACTCGTCGCGCCGCCCCTCCAGCCGGATGCGGTGCGACAGCGAGCCGCTCGCCGCAGCGCGCGTGGCGGCGGTGATCCGCTGCAGGGGCGCCAGCATGCGGCCCGCCAGGATCCATCCGCCCAGCAGGCCGAAGGCCAGCAGGAAGGCCAGCGCCCAGCTCGCCGCCGGCACGAAGGCGCGCACGAGGTCGTAGCGGCCGGGGAAGAACGGCCCCGGGCCGGCAGCCGCCTCGGCGGGGACGTACCGCAGGAGGAACACCCACACCACCGCGAGCAGCAGCCCGCCCGCCAGCATCAGGAACCCGGCGTAGCTCAGCGTGAGCTTCAGCCGTGCGCTCAGCCCGCGCCGCCTATCCATCGCCGTCCGATCCGGTGTCGATGCGGTAGCCGACGCCCGGCACCGTGGCGATCGCCCAGGGCTCGCCGAGCCGCTTGCGCAGGGCCGAGACCGTGATGCGCACGGCGTTGGTGAAGGGGTCGGCGTTCTCGTCCCACGCCTTCTCGAGCAGTTCCTCGGCGCTGATCACCCCGCCCTCCGCCGCCACGAGCACCTCGAGCACCGCGAACTGCTTGCGGGTGAGGGCCACGTAGCGGCCGTCCCGGTAGACCTCGCGGCGGAAGGGGTCGAGCCGCAGCCCCGCGATCTCGCGCACGGGCGGGCGGCTGTGCGCGCGACGGCGATCCAGGGCGCGCAGCCGCAGCACGAGCTCCCGCAGCTCGAACGGCTTGGTGAGGTAGTCGTCGGCGCCCAGCTCGAACCCGGAGGCCTTGTCATCGAGGCGGTCCGCCGCGGTGAGCATGAGGATCGGGATCCCGCTGCCCGATCCGACGATGACGGCCGCGACCTCGTCGCCCGAGGGGCCCGGGATATCGCGGTCGAGCACGGCGATGTCGTAGTCGTTGATGCTCAGCAGTTCGAGGGCGGCGTCGCCGTCGCCCGCGACGTCGGCCGCGATCGCCTCGAGGCGCAGCCCGTCGCGGATGGCCTCCGCCATGTAGGGCTCGTCCTCCACCACCAGTACGCGCATGTCCCCCATGCTACGAGCCGCGGCATATCGTCGGCATATGCGATCGGCGGGCGCACGGCCCCGCCGGGAATCGAGGCCGCCGCGGGAAACAGCATTGCCTCTTCCCGCCCGGGACCGTGCGAGTGTACCGTGAGGGCTGTTGGGGGCACTCCGAGCGGAGGGGGTCGGCTTGTTCGAGCACGACGCACTGGACATCGAGCAGCGGGCATCGACCGGGGCGCTGCCCCCGCGATCCCGCGTCGCCGAGCTGGTGGCCGAGGCGCACGAGCGCTACGCCGGCCTGGACGACGGCGAGGTGGCCGACTACATCCCGGTGCTCGCGGCGGCCGACGCGCGCCGTTTCGGGCTGTCCGTCGCGGGCGTCGACGGCTCGCTGCACGAGGCGGGAGACGTGGGCATCACCTTCTCGATCCAGTCGATCTCGAAGGCCTT
The DNA here is from genome assembly GCF_053528595.1 of Leucobacter sp. NCBI lineage: Bacteria > Bacillati > Actinomycetota > Actinomycetes > Micrococcales > Microbacteriaceae > Leucobacter > Leucobacter sp. The sequence continues at coordinate 29,991 of NZ_JAIVPF010000016.1, forward strand.
CGTGTTCGCGCTGGTCTGCGACGAGCTGGGGCACGAGGCGGTGCACGAGCGCGTGGGCGTCAACAACACCGGCCTCGCCTTCAACTCGCTGATCGCGATGGAGCTGAACGGCGGCAGCCCGATGAACCCGATGGTGAACGCGGGGGCGATCGCCACCACCGCGCTGGTGCCCGCGGCCTCGTCCGAGGAGCGCTGGGCCCGGGTGCGGCACGGGCTGTCTCGCTTCGCCGGCCGCGAGCTGGCGCTCGACGAGGTCGTCTACCGCTCGGAGGCCGAGACCAATCACCGCAACCGCGCGATCGGCAAGCTGCTGCAGAGCTACGGACGGCTCGATCCCGACGCGCTCGAGACCGTCGACGTCTACACCCGGCAGTGCGCGCTCTCGGTGACGGCGCACGACCTGGCCGTGATGGGCGCGACGCTCGCCGACGGCGGCGTCAACCCGGTGACCGGCGAGCAGGTGGTCTCCGCGGAGGTGTGCCGCGACACGCTCACGGTGCTCGCCTCGTGCGGCATGTACGAGCGCTCGGGCGAGTGGCTCTTCGAGATCGGGCTGCCCGCCAAGTCGGGGGTCTCGGGCGGGATCGTCGCCGTCTCGCCCGGCAAGGGCGCCGTCGGCGCCTACTCGCCCCGCCTCGACGCCGCGGGCAACAGCGTGCGCGGCCAGCGGGCGTGCGCCCATCTCTCGCGCTCGCTCGGCCTGAATCTGTTCGCCTCCGTTCGCGGGGGCGCGTCCGAATCGGAGGAATCGCATGTCTGAGCAGTCCGCCCCCGCCCGCGCCGCGCAGGATCCGGCGCAGAGGCGGTCCTGGGCCCCGATGGTGGGCCTCTTCCTCGCGCAGGTGCTGATGTCGTTCAACGTCGCGGCGCTGCCCATCTCGCTCGGCGGCATGGTCGAGGACTTCGGCGTGCCGCCGACGGTCGCCAGCACCACCATCGTGGTGTACGGCATCGCCGTCGCCGCCCTCGTGATGACCGGCGCGAAGCTGGGGCAGCGCGTGGGATGGGTGCTCATCTTCCGGATCGTGGTCGTCGTGTTCGCGGGATCCTCGCTGATGATGATCCTGTCGCCCACGATCGGCTGGGCCATCACGGGACAGGTGCTGGCGGGGGCCTCGGCGGCGATCATCGTGCCGGCGCTCGTCGCGCTCATCGCCGAGAACTACCGCGGCGACCAGCAGGCCACGGCGGTCGGCTCCCTCGGCTCGGCGCGCGCCTTCTCGGGGGTCAGCGCGTTCCTCATCGGCGGCACGCTCGGCACTCTCGTGGGCTGGCGGCCGGTGTTCGGGATCACGCTCGGCCTCGCGGTGCTCGTGTTCCTCTTCAGCTTCCGACTGCGCTCCGATCGCGGCAACCCCGGCATCAAGATCGACCTGGTCGCGTCGCTGCTCATCGGCGCCGGGATCGTGCTGCTGACGCTCGGGTTCAACAATCTCAACGGCTGGGGCATCCTGTTCGCCGAGCCGGGAGCGCCCTTCGAGATCCTCGGTCTCTCCCCCGCCCCGGTGTTCGTGGTGCTCGGCCTCATCCTGGGGCAGTCCTTCTTCATGTGGACGAACCGGCGGATGGCGCAGGGCAAGGTGCCGCTCGTCGACCTGAGCGTGCTGAAGGAGCCGACGGAGCGCGCCGCCGTCTACGCGATGTTCATCATCGTGGCGATGGAGGCGGCCGTGAACTTCACCGTGCCCACCTACATCCAGATCGTGCAGGGCCGCACCCCGTTCGACACCTCGCTGGCGATGATGCCGTTCAACCTCACGGTGTTCGTCACCGCGACGCTCATCGTGCGCTTCTACAAGCGCTACGCGCCGCGCACGATCGCCCTGTTCGCGTTCGGGCTCACCACTGCCGCGCTCGTGTGGCTGGCCTTCGTGGTCAACAACAACTGGGAGACGCTGCCCACGATCCTCGGCCTCATCGTGTTCGGGATCGGGCAGGGCGCACTCGTGACGCTCGTGTTCAACGTGCTGGTCACCGCCGCCCCGAAGCGGCTGGCGGGCGACGTGGGGTCGATCCGCGGCACCACCCAGAACCTCGCCTCGGCCGTCGGCACCGCGGTGATGGGCGCGGTGCTGGTGACCACGCTGGGCCTCGGGATCGGCAGTGCCGTGGCGGAGCACCCGGAGCTGCCGCCGGAGCTCGTGGAGCAGGTCGATCTCGACAACGCGAACTTCATCAGCAACGACGATCTGCGCACGGTGCTCGCGGGCACCACCGCCGACTCGGCGCAGGTGGAGGCGGCCGTCGCCCTCAACGAGGAGCAGCGCCTGCGCACGCTCAAGCTCGGCTTCCTGCTGCTCGCGGGCATCAGCGCGCTCGCCGCGCTGCCCGCCTCGCGACTGCCGAAGTACCGGCCCGACGAGATCCCCGCCGACGCGGTCGGATCGGCCGAGTGAGCGCGCCGATCCCGAGCCGTGCGGCCGGCGCCGGCCCGATCCGTTCCGCGTCGACGAGCTCCCCCGAGATCCGCCCCGCCGAAAGGACCCCGGCCATGCACCGCTCACGCTCTCTCCTCACCGCGGCGCTCCTCGGCGCCGCCGCCCTCGTGCTCGCCACCACCGGCTGCGCCGGCAGCAGCTCCGACGCGTTCGTCGGCACCTGGGGCGACACGGGCACCGAGACCGCGCCCTCGCTGACCATCGAGCAGGACGGCGCCTTCTCGGGCACCGACGGCTGCAACCGCCTGACCGGCACGGCCACCTTCGACGGCGACACGATCGACTTCGGGGTGGCCGCGAGCACGCTCATGGCGTGCGAAGGCGTCGACACCTGGCTGCAGGGGCTCGGCACCGGCGCGGTAGTCGACGACGCGCTGCAGATCAGCGACGAGAACGGCGACGTGATCGGATCGCTGCCGAAGCAGTAGGCGCGGGGCGGGCGTTCGGGCCTCATCCTGCGTGCGCTTGCGACCACCCCGTCCTCCTGCGTGCACGGAATGCTCAAGCGGGACGCACCGGCTTTCCGCGCGTTCCGCGGTGGCGCCGCCGCACCGGTGCGAGTCGCAGGATCCACACGGCCGAGGCTCCACGGCGCTCAGCGATGCCGGCATATCGTCGGCGTATGCGAAAGCGGCAACGCGTCGGCAACACGGCACCGCGTTGACTGGCGGCATGCCTCCCACCACCGCACCTCATGAGCCGCGCCGCAGAGCCCTCGCCCTCGCCGCGTTCGGACTGATCGCCATCACCACGCTCACCGTCGGCATCGTCCTCGCGCAGTCGGAGTCGTCGACGCGGGCCGCGGCCGAGGCGGGTGCCGATCGGGATCGCGGGCTGCCCGCACCGGGCGAGGCCGGGCTCGGGGGCGACGGGGCCGCGCCCGCCGTCGACGGCGATGCGTCGGCTGCGGACGGGACGCTTCCCGAGGGCGCGAGCGTGTTCGACGATCACCCCGGCATCGCCGGGCTCGATCCCGAGCTGCTCGCGGCGCTGCGCGCGGCGGCCGAAGAGGCGTCGGCGGCGGGGATCGAGTTCGTCGTCAACAGCGGCTGGCGCTCCCCCGCGTACCAGGACCGGCTGCTGCTCGACGCGATCTCCGTGTACGGCTCCGAGGAGGAGGCCGCGCGGTGGGTGGCCACGGCCGAGACCTCCGCGCACGTCTCGGGCGATGCGGTCGACATCGGCGGGGCCGACGCGGCCGAGTGGCTCTCGGTGCACGGCGCCGCGTACGGTCTCTGCCAGACCTACGGCAACGAACCCTGGCACTTCGAGCTGCGCCCGGAGGCCCCGGCGGCCGGCTGCCCGGCCATGTACGCCGACCCGACCGAGGATCCGCGGATGCGGGAGTGAGCGCCGGAGCCGTGAACCGGTACCGCGGACCGGCGGCCGAGCAGACGGCGCTCCGTCCGGCCGCGGGCCGTCTCGGCGTCGTGCCCGGCTTCCCCGACCCCGTATCGTAGTGCTGTGAACAGACACTGGTGGCGCCTCGCGCCGGGCGGGGTGGTCGTCGGCGTCGTCTGCACGGTGCTCTCACTGACGCCCTCGCTGCTCCCGCGCCCCGCGCTCCTCCAGGGTGCGATCGGCGGGATCTCCTTCGCGCTCGGCTACCTCGTGGGCGTGCTGCTCACGGCGCTCGTGCTGCGCGTGTTCACGCCCGCGCCCAGCGCACGCGCGGCGCGGATCGTGTGGTGGTGCGTCGGCGTCGCCCTGGCGGTCGCCGCGGTGCCCCTCGGCTTCGCGGTGCTGGGCTGGCAGAACGGGGTGCGGGCAGCCGTGGAGATGCCGCCGATCGACGCGGTCGACCCGTGGAGGTTCCTGCTCGGCTTCGCGGTGACGGCGGCGCTGCTGCTCGTGATCGGCAAGGGCTGCCGGAGCCTGCACCGTCGCATCCGCGCGCGGATCTCCGCGCTGCCGGCCGCCCTCGCCACGGCGGCGGCGGTGCTCGTCGCCGTGGTCGCCGTCGGCTCGCTCGGCATGCTCGCGGTCGATCGCACGTACGCGGCGCGGAACACCGCTCCCGCCGGCGACGCCCGGGAGCCGGGCTCCGCCTTCCGCTCCGCGGGCGAGGGATCCGGGGTCAGGTGGCAGGATCTCGGCCGCCACGGCTCCCTGTTCGTCGGCGGCGGCCCGACCGCCGCCGACATCGAGGAGGCGACGGGGGCTCCGGCGCTCGACCCGATCCGCGTCTACGCGGGCCTCGCCTCGGCCCCCGACGCGGCTTCGCGGGCCGAGCTCGTCGTCGCCGAGCTCGAGCGCACGGGCGCGTTCGAGCGCGAGTGGCTGGCGGTCGCGACGACGACGGGTTCGGGCTGGCTGGAGCCGCAGACGGTCGACGCGTTCGAGTACCTGCACGGGGGCGACACGGCGATCGCGTCGATGCAGTACGCCTACACGCCGAGCTGGGTGTCGTTCGTGTTCGATCCGGACGCCCCGGTGGAGTCGGCGACGGCGCTGTTCGACGCGGTGCACGAGCGGTGGTCGCAGCTGCCGGAGGACGAGCGCCCGAAGCTCGCCGCCTACGGGCTGAGCCTCGGCGCGCACGGCACGCAGGCCGCCTTCTCGGGCCTCGATGATCTGCGCGCCCGCACCGACGGCGCGCTGCTCGTGGGCAGCCCGAACGGCTCCGAGCTGTGGCGTCGGCTGCAGGCGTCGCGCGACGCGGGGTCGCCGGCCTGGCGTCCGGTGCTCGACGGCGGGCGCGAGGTGCGCTGGATGTCGCGTGAGGGCGACGAGCGGCTCATCGACGCGCCGTGGCGCGATCCACGGGTGCTCTATCTGCAGCACGCCACGGATCCCGTGACCTGGCTGGGACCGGAGCTGATCTGGGCCGCCCCCGACTGGCTCGACGAGGAGCAGCGTGCCGATGACGTGAGCCCCGACATGCGCTGGATGCCCGGCATCACGGCGGTGCAGCTGGTCGTGGACATGTTCATGGGCGAGTCGGTGCCGGCTCGGCACGGCCACAACTACGGGGATCTCGTACTCACCGGGTGGGCGAGCGTCACCGACGACGACGGTCTCGACGCCGCCGCGCTCGCGCGGGTGCAGGCGATCCTCGAGGCCTACGCCGACCCGATCGACCCCGCCTACGAGTAGCCGCTCGGGCCTGTGCTCCGCTGGGCGGTCGAAGCGAGTGTCGTGCTGAACGAGGCGGGCTCGAGGCGGGCTCGAGGCGAGCTCGAAACGAGCTCGAGGCGAAGCGTCGGAATCGCAAGCCCCAGGATCCGCGCCCGACTGAGCTCTGGCCGCCTCACGAGCAGAGCGCTCGCCCTCCCGAATCTGCCCGCGCTTCGGCAGCTCACTTCGGCGAGTGGCGGATAACGCGGCTGTTCTCCCCGAAACAGCCGCGTTATCCGCCACTCGATGGCGCTTACACGCCGGCACCGGGCCCTGATCGTGCTCGCCCGCCGGCGCTGCGAAGCGCTCTACGCCAGGCTTCGGACCGGGGAGTCTTTACCAGCCCGAAAACCGGTCGGAAGCCGCTCTCGCAGCTCGACACGGGTACAGGGCCTCCCGGCGTCACTCCGCGCTCTCCGCCGCCGCCCGCCGCACGACCTCCGCGAGCTGCTCCCAGGCCTGCTCGGTCGGGTCGATGAGCGCGTAGGAGGTCGGCCAGAATCCGCTCGTGTCGTCGAGCGCGGCCAGCGCGCTGACGCCGAAGGTCGAGTAGCGCTCCTTGTCCATCTGCCCGCTGCGGAAGAACACCACCGGCTTGCCGCCCCGCGCATAGCCGGGCTGCCCGTAGTACAGCTTGGGCGCGAGATCCGGGGCCGCGGTCGTGACGATCTCGTGCACGCGCTCGGCCAGCTCGCGGTCACCGTCGGGCATCTGCGCGATCTTCGCGAGCAGTTCTGCCTCCTCTGCGGCAGCCTTCTCGGCGCTCTTCGCGCGCTTCGCCTCGGCCTTCAGCTCGGCGGCGCGCTCCTTCATCGCCGCGCGTTCCTGCGCGGAGAACCCGCCTGCTGCGTCCTGCTTCGTCATGCTCGATTCCCTTTCGGTGGCCCGGTCATGGGGGCGTCGGTGTCTGGCGGGTGGTGCCTGTCACGCTAGCGGGGCCGCGCACGGCCCCGCTTCTCGATTCCTGATCGCTTCGCTCGCGGGGCGGTTGGGCCGGTGACTACCCTCGCCCGGTGAAGCGATCCATCGACGAGTACACGTGGAAGACCCGATCCGCGATCGCGTCCCAGGCCCGCGTGGGGAGGATCCCGCGCAGCGCCATCGCGAGCTTCACCGTCCACGGCTTCGAGACGATGGGCCTGCCCGCGATCATGCCCTCCCAGGCGGCGCGGGCCGCGCGCGCGGGCGTCATGATCGGGGTGAGCAGCGGGCCGCGGGCGCCCTCGAACATGCCCGTGGAGATGTAGCTGGGGCAGAAGGTGGTGACCGCGACGTGGCCGTGCCCATCGCGGGCCAGCTCGAGACGCAGCGAGTCGCTCCAGCCGATCATCGCCCACTTCGAGGCGGCGTAGACGCTCATGCGCGGGTTGGCGAGCGTGCCCGCGGCCGAGGCGATGTTGAGGATCCGCTTCGGCCGCGAGGGGTCGGCCATCATGGCGGGAAGCACCTCGCGGGCGAGCCACATGGGTGCGAGCGTATTGATGCGCATGGTGAGCTCGATGTCGCGCTCGGGATCGTGCTCCCAGAAGAGGGCACCGCGCACGATGCCGGCGTTGTTGATGAGGATGTCGGGATCTCCGAGCTCGTCGACCGTGCGCTTCGCCGCCGCCTGCACCGCCTCGCGATCCGAGACGTCGACGGCGAAGGCGCGCACGCGGGTGCGCGGCCCATCGAGCTCGGCGGCGAGCGCGGAGGCGCGATCCTCGTCGACGTCCCACAGCGCGATGGCGGCCGCGCCCTCCTTCGCGGCGCGGCGCGCGTACAGCTCCCCCATGCCGCGGGCGGCCCCGGTGATGAGCACCGTGGAGCCGGGGATGACGGTGTTGAGGCGGGGCTTCGGTGCCATGCTCACACGCCCGCGGGCGGCCACAGGCCGAGGATCAGCGCCATCACGAGCACGGTCACGAGTTCGTGGGCGATGTTCATGATGGTGAGAGCGGAGGGTCGTCCCTCGAAGGCGTCGTGGGTGATGAAGCGGGCGGCGGTGAAGCCCGCCCAGAGCACCACGCCGGTCAGCAGCGCGGACATCAGGAAGGACCCGCCGTAGAACTCGAAGGCGATCCAGATGGCGCCCGCGAACACCCAGGCGGTGATGAAGCTGACGATCACCGTGACGATGATGGGTCCGACGGCCGACCGCGCGCCACCGCTCAGGTCGACCTTCGCGAGCCGCGCCCAGGCGTTGCCGAACACTTTGGGGGTGTACCAGACCGAACCGACCACCATCGTGGAGATGGTCGCGACGATCACCGCCCAGTAGTTGATCTCGGGGATCATGACTGACTCCTTTCGGCGTGCCGGCCTCGACGTTGGGGCCGGTGATCCTCATGGTAGTGGTCCGCGGCGGCTCGGTGTCGGAGGATCGGAGGAGTCGCGAGGTGGCGCCTCCGCCCCGTCTTGCTTCGCTCACAGTCCGGCCTGTCCGCTCAGTTGTTCACAGATCGCCCCGCCCCGGTGCCGCTGGTCTCTCCGTCGCGTAGAGTCGATCCCACAGCCCACGGAGCGAACGCAGACGGGAGGAGTTCGGATGTCGAACGAGACACTCGCCGTGATCCTGAGCGCGCTCGGTCTGCTGGTGACGCTCGGCGGCGGCGCAGCCGCGGGACTCGCCTGGGTGGTGCGGCGGGTCGACGCGAGCGAGGCGAAGCTCGTGGGTCGGATCGATGCCATCGATACAAAACTCACGGACCGGATCGACGGCGTCACCACAAACCTCACGGGCCGAATCGACGGCGTCACCACAAACCTCACGGGCCGAATCGACAGCGTCAACACAACGCTCACCGGCCGGATCGACGCCGTCAACACGAACCTCACGGACCGGATCGACGGTGTCAACACAAGCCTCGCCGATCGAATCGACGGCCTGCATGCCGAGGTGACGGAGGTCAAGATCGCCGTCGCCCGTCTCGAGGAGCGCTCTCGACCGCCGCACATGCTTGCACGCTGAGAGCAGACTCATCCCCTTGCGCGCGGCGCCCGATTTGTCCAGGGGCTGGTCATGCCGCGATGCGAGACCTACCGTGGTGGCATGGATGAGGTGATCGAACTCGTATCCCCGGAGCAACTGCCCGAGGAGTCGTCGGCGCGCTTCCTGCTCGGCGGCAACGCGGTCACCGTCGTGGCCGAGGATCCGCACTGGTGGCGGTTCCCCGAGCTGGGGGTCAGTCTCGTGCAGCACGACTTCTCGGCGGCCACCGCGTTCGTCGTCTCCGGGCACGGTCCGGGCGGATCCTTCCTCGAGACACTCGCCGTACTGCGGGAGATCGCGCAGCACGTCTCCTCGGGGAGGACCATATGACCCGCTACGTGTGCGCCGAGTGCGGCGCGGACGCCGTCACGCTCTCGCCCGACGGCAACACGCTCCCCCGCGACGCCGAGGTCGTCGTACCGGAGGTGACGCACTGCTCGAACACGGCGTGCGCCAAGTCGGATCCTCACCTCGCGAGGAGCACCGATTTCAGGCGGGTCGACGAGGAGTGACCCGGCGCCTCGGTTGACCTAGGCTTCCCCGCGATCCTCGATGGATCGTGCCGTGAGCACCGATACCGGGATGTGCCCGGCGGCGAGCACGATCGCCGCGATCGCGATCCACGGGTTGCCCAGCCAGGCGGCCGCGCCCAGGAACACCGCGACGGGCAGAATCGCCATGGGCACCGGCACGCCCCGCAGCGGGCGATAGAGCAGGATCGTGCCGCGCCCCGAGCGGAGATAGCGCGCCCACAGCCCGTAGTACACCGCCAGCCCCGCCGCAGTCGGGATCAGGATCCACCAGGTGGTCCGCCCGGGCGCAGTGATCGCGGGAACCGTCAAGCAGAGCGCCTGGCCCGCGCGCTCCAACCACAGCAGCGGGGCCGGCGGGCTCGGTCGACGCGACGCCGCATCAGGATCCCGCGGCGGGAACCGGAGCAGCAGCAGGTTGGGTGCGAGCACGGCGATGCTCACGATCAGGCCGAGCGGTGAGAACCCCACGGTCACAGGGTATCCCGCGCCGCCGCCGCGGATCACTTTCCGGCACGAAGACCCTTCTGCGACGCCCGGCCCCTCAGTAGGCTCGGGAGCATGCAGCCCGCACCCGCACCCGTGCCCCGCCCGCTCCGCATCGCACTGCTCGCGGTCGCCTGGTTCAACCTGGTCTCGGCGGTCGCGGGAATGCTCGGGCTCACGATCGGCGGCGGGATGGGCATCCCGCTGGAGTGGATCGAGGGCAGCGTCTTCACCTCGTACGTCTGGCCGGGGGTGATCCTGGGTGTGGTCGTCGGGGGTGCGCAGCTGCTCGCGATCCTCGCGCAGTACGCCAGGTATCGGCTGGCGTGGGGCCTGCAGGCGGCCGCCGGCCTGACGATGATGATCTGGATCTTCGTCGAGATCGCGATCATGCTCGTCTGGTCTCCGCTGCACGGCCTCTACTTCGTCACGGGTCTCCTGCAGACCGTGCTCGCGGTGCTCGCACTCGGCGCCTGGCCGCGGCCGTTCCTGGGCCGGATCCCGAAGCTCGACCGCTGAGACGCAGGCCTACAGGATCTGCCGCAGGTTCGTCTTCGCGAGATCCACGATCTCGTCTCCGCGGCCCGAGAGCACGGTGCGCAGCGCGTACAGCGTGAAACCCTTCACCTGCGCGGCCGAGATCGACGGCGGCATCGAGAGCTCCTGACGATCCGTCAGCACCTCGACCAGCGCGGGCCCGGGGTGCGCGAAGGCCTCGCGCAGCGCGGACTCCACCTCGTCGGATTCCGAGACCCGCACCGCGTGCAGGCCGACCGCCCGGGCGACGGCGGAGAGATCCGGATTCTTCAGCTCCGTGCCGTAGTTCACGAACCCCGCGGCCTTCATCTCGAGCTCGACGAAGTTGAGCGAGGAGTTGTTGAAGACCACGATCTTCACGGGCAGCGGCGCGTTCTGCTCGAGCGTCAGCAGCTCGCCCAGCAGCATCGCGAGCCCGCCGTCGCCGGCGAGCGCGATCACCTGGCGGTCGCGGTGCGCGGCCTGCACGCCGATGGCCTGCGAGACGGCGTTGGCCATGGAGCCGTGGCTGAAGGAGCCGATGAGGCGACGGCTGCCGTTCATGGTGAGGTACCGCGCGGCCCACACCACGGGCGATCCCACATCGGGGATGAACACCGCGTCACCGGATGCCACCTGGTCGATCAGCCTGGCCACGTACTGCGGGTGGATCGGCTTGCCCTCGCCCGCCGGAGTGGCGAGCTCGTCGAGCCGCTTGCGGGTCTTGCGGTAGTGGTCGACGGATCCGTCGACGTGGGAGCGGCTGCGGCGCTCCTTCAGCAGCGGCAGCAGCGCCGTGGCGGTCTCCCCCACGTCGCCCACCAGCCCGAGGTCGAGCGGGGTGCGCCTGCCGAGGTTCTCGCCGCGGATGTCGATCTGGATCTTGACCGCCTTCTCCGGGAAGAACTGCTGGTAGGGGAAGTCGGTGCCGAGCATCAGCACGGCGTCGGCCTGCTCCATGGCTCGGTAGCCGGAGGCGAAACCGAGCAGGCCGGTCATGCCGACGTCGAACGGGTTGTCGTACTCGATGTGCTCCTTGCCGCGCAGGGCGTGCACGACCGGGGCAGCGAGACTGTCGGCGAGGGCGACCACCTCGTCGTGCGCGCCCGCGACCCCCGCACCGGCGAGGATCGTCACCTTCTTCGCGTCGTCGAGCAGTTCGGCCGCGCGCTCGAGTTCGCGCCGGCTCGGGATCACTCGGGGCTGCGACGGGGTGATGGTCGTGACGGTGTCGTTCGCGGCGTCGGCCAGGGCGACATCGCCCGGGAGCACCACAACGGCGACGCCCCGCTTCTCGATCGCGGTCTGCATGGCGATGCGCAGCACGCGCGGCATCTGCGCCGGGCTCGAGACGTGCTCGACGTACACCGAGCACTCGCGGAAGAGCTCCTGCGGGTGGGTCTCCTGGAAGTAGTTGGAGCCGATCTCGTCGCTCGGGATGTGCGCGGCGATCGCCAGCACGGGCACGCGCGAGCGGTTGGCGTCGAAGAGGCCGTTGATGAGGTGGAGGTTGCCGGGGCCGCAGCTGCCCGCGCACACCGCCAGCTCGCCGGTCGTCGCGGCCTCGCCCGAGGCGGCGAAGGCGGCGGCCTCCTCGTGCCGCACGTGCACCCACTCGATATCGGAGGTGCGCAGCGCGTCGGTGAAGCCGTTGAGCGAGTCGCCGGGGATGCCGTAGACGCGCTGCACCCCGTTCGCGGCGAGGGTATCGACGATGTTCTGTGCGACGGTGACCATGGCTGGGCCTGCCTTTCTTCTCCGTCACTCCATCCTTGCCGGAGCGGCGTTCGTCGGGCAAGGGGTGCGGACGGGGTGGCGCTGCACGGTCGCGGGTGGTACCGGGGTTGGTGTGTGCCGCTGCCGCGTTGCTGTTGTACGCAGCGCCGCGGGAGGATGGGAGGGTGACCACCTCGCTGCTCCTGATCGCGGACACCCACGTGCCGACGCGCGCCAGGCGCCTGCCTGCTGACGTGCTGGACGCCGTATCGTCCGTGGACGTCGTGGTGCACGCCGGCGACTGGGTCGATGAGGCGACACTGGATCTGCTCGAATCCCGCGCCTCTGGGTTGTATGGCGTCTTCGGCAACAACGACGGCCCTGAGCTGCGGGCTCGGCTGCCGGAGGTGGCCCGCTTCACGGTCGAGCAGTTCTCGGTGGCGGTCGTGCACGAGACCGGGGCGGCGGGGCGCCGCGAGGAGCGCATGGACGAGGCGTTCGCCGGCGTCGATCTGCTCGTCTTCGGGCACTCGCATATCCCGTGGGACACCGTGTCGCCCGGTGGGATGCGGCTGCTGAACCCCGGCTCCCCCACCGCCCGCCGCCGACAGCCGCGCTGCACCATGATGCTGGTCACGATCGACGGGCGCGACCTCGATGTGCGGCTCGTGACGGTGGATCGGGATCGGTGACGGGCCGGGTTCGTTTCACGATCCTGTCTTGCCGGTGTGGCGCTTTGCTGTCTCGCTGCTTCGCTGTCTCGTGGCGTTACTGCGGGTGGTGGGTCTCGCCGTTCTCGAGCATGGTGAGGATCTTCGCGAGGCGGTTGCCGCGGGTGGTGGCGTTCGACGCGGTCATGAGGCGGTGCAGGATCGCGTAGCGGTTGGCGCCGTTGAGCGTCGAGAACATGGCCGCGGCCTGTTCTGAAGCGGCGAGCGCCGCTGCGAGATCCTCGGGCACCTCGGCTGTCGCTGAGCCGGCGTAGGCGCGATCCCAGCGCCCGTCGGCCTGGGCGCGGTCGATCTCGGCCTGTCCGCGCTCGCGCATGCGCCCCTGCGCGACGAGTTCTTCGACGAGCCCGATGTTGCGCTGCGACCACATCGACGCGCGGCGCCGCGGGGTGAACCGCTGCCGGAAGGTGGCGGCGTCGAGGCTCCCCTTCTGCCCGTCGATCCACCCGCTGCACAGCGCCTCCTCGAGGGCCTGCGCATAGCTGAGTGCGGTCGGCTCGGTCGTCCCCTTCTTCGCGAGCACCAGCCAGACCCCGTCGGAGGTGTGCTCGTTCTCGTCGAGCCAGGCGCGCCAGGCGGCGACATCGAGCAGGATGAGGAGCTCGGGAAGCGGGGTCTGATGTGCGGTCATGCGTCCATCGTAGGGAGTTGGGGAACGACGTGTGAGGGAACCGAGAACCCAAACGATTCTGGCTTCCGGTGCAGCGTGCGACATTCAGTGAGCCCCCTGAGCAAGATGCTGGGAACACCACTCAGCGCGCACCGTGGTTGCTTCTATACACTGCGGCCACGCCTCACTGAGAAGGGAACGCTCATGACTGAGAACGCGGGCAACGCAAACAACAACGACAACAACTGGTACGAGGAGTTCAAGGTCAAGAGCGACGAACTCTTGGCCAAAGTGCGCGAGATCATCGAGGAGGGAAACGCTCGCCGGCTCTACATCAAACGTGAGAGCGGCGAGACGCTCTTCGAGATCCCGCTGACCGCCGGCGTCGCCGTCACGGCCGCGAGCGCCGTGCTCGCCCCGATCCTCGTCGCCGTCGGCGCTGTCGCCGCACTTGCCACGAGCCTCACGATCGGGGTGGAGCGTCCGAAGGATGACGAGGGTGACGACGAGAGCAGTTCGGAATCGGGCGCGGCAGAGTAGTCCGGGAGGTCAGACGGCGGGCAATGAGATCGCACTGGATGGCGCCCTCAAGCAGCGCGAGCGCGATCGAGTCCGACGCGCTCGCGCTCCACTGAACCGCGATCAGTCACGGACGCAGTGGAGGCTCCAGCGGCGCTACCGTGCGGGGCTCTCGCGCCCGGCAGCCGCGCGCCGAAGCCATCACACGTGTTCCTCCAGAGTCTCCACGATCCGCTCGGCCATTCGGTCGGCGCCCGCGTGGTCATCGGCGGTGACGGTGACCACCGCGTCATCGAGGAAGATCAGCAGTTGCCCGTAGGCGCCGTGCAGTCTCCAGGCGCGGCCGGGACCGTCCCAGCCCGCGAGCGCGTAGCGCCGGTATGCGGGTTCCGCCTCGTGCTCGGACCAGTCCGAATGCATCGCCCGCGTCCATCGCGGCGGCACGAGGCTCTTCCCCCGCCAAACGCCCTCATCGCGGATAAGCTGCCCGATCTGGGCGAGCTCCTCGAGGCGCAGGTGCAACCCGCCGCCGGCGACGATCCACCCGTTCGGACAGCGCTCCCACACCGGAGCGTCGATGCCCAGCGGCTCGAACAGCCGCGGGACGAGCCACTCGGGCACGTCGCCGACGACCGCGGTGAGCGCTCGCATGGCGGTGTAGGCGCTCGCATTGGAGTACTGGAAGACCCTGCCACGCGACGGACGTCCGAGGAACTCGCGCGCGAGGTCAGGCCAGTCCGTCATCAGGGTCGGAGACCACGGCAGGTCGATCCCGCTCGTCATGGCGAGCAAGTGCCGCACCGTGACGGCCTCTACCCCCTCGCCGAGTACGAAGTCCGGCAGGTAATCCCCCACCGGAGCGTCGATGTCGAACACCCCCTCGTCCGAGGCAATCCCGGCGGCGAGCACGCAGACACCCTTCGACACCGAGTGGATGTCACGACGCACATCGGCGCTCCAGAGGTGCACCGCAGACTCGTCGCCGATGCTCACCTGGACGCCGTGCGCACCGAACCCGTCCGCTTCGGCGACGCGCACGAGTTCGTCGAGGATCACTTGCGTGCGGGTCATCACCCCATTATGGTGCGCGGGGGCTTGCGCGGAAAGAAACGGCGAGGGACTCGAACCAAGAACAACTGAGGGGTTCTGGCTTTCCGGGCTGCTCCGTGCAAACCTGCTCGATCCGCGTATTCATGCGGTTCTTACGGCACTAGTCTACGGGTTGTCGCGGGTTGATACGAGCTCATCCGGACCCCGTGAGAGGGTTTAGGATCCCGTTTCGGACCCTGCGGGAAGGCTCGTCATGAACGTCAGGGCAGTCGGCGAGACAGCAGGCACATCGGTCGAAACCGTGCTCGGCAAGATCGGCGATGCCGTCACAATGGCAGCCCTCGACTCGGCACTGGCAGACGGGTTGGCCCGTCATCGCGGTGGTACTTCTTCGAAGAGCGCATCGTGAATCCCGACGCAAGTAGCGTGACTCATCGTCCGATCCGAACGACGGCCCCCAGCGTTCTCAGCTGATCATTCATGGATACAATCCGATCACACATGCCGCGGTTGCGTGCGGTTTTTATCCAAACCCGACCGCCTGGCGGTGGTTTTCTTCGGCAGCGGCAGTCACCGCGACGCGGGTCGAACCAATACTGGTCAACAGAAACCACAACAGGTACGCTGTATATGTAACAGATTCTGCTGGCCGGAGGTGCTGATGGACGCCACAACGCTGCCTGATCTGCTGAGCTACGGCGATCTGAGCCTCCAGGGTCTCACTCGGCATGCTCTCGACCGATTGATCGAAACCGGCGAGTTCGAGCGCATCGCCCCCGGACTCTTCCTCCGATCAGGGCTCGCAGACGACACAACGGCAGCCTGGATCGCCATCGCCGCCAAGAGACCCGACGCCACGCTGTGCCTCCTGACGGCGCTGTCGTTGCACGAGCTGACCGACGAGATTCCCACCCGAAGCGACATCGCCATCCCGCGCGGCACACAACCGGTCACCGTGCACCATGCACCGATCGCCTGGCACCGCTTCGACGCGGACACGTTCAGCATCGGCCGCACCGAGCATGCGCTGCCGGCTGGATCTTCCATCGGTCTCTACTCCGCCGAGCGAACCCTCATCGATCTGTTCCGCCTACGTCACGCCTGGGGTAGTGACCTCGCCCTCGGCGCGCTCAAGCAGTGGCTGCGTGGGCGCGGCAACAGCCCCGGTTCGCTACTCACGATGGCCGAGGGCTTCCCGAAGGCGCGCCCCGCGATCCAGCAAGCCTTGGAGGTTCTGCTATGAGCCCAAACCCGCAGCACGGGACTCCAGCGGGCGACGCCACCATCGCCCTCCGAAAACTCGCCCGGCAAACCGGCGGAGATGTGCAGGAGCTGATGACGCTGTACGCACTCGAAGGGCTGCTCGCACGCATTGCGATCTCCGAGTATCGCGATGACTTCGTCCTGAAAGGCGGCGTGCTGCTCGCTGCTTTCGCAGCACGCCGCCCGACGAAGGACATCGATCTGCAGGCAACTCGACTCACCGACGACCCTGACGAGGTCGCCGAGCGCGTCCGCGCCATCGCGAGGCTAGAGCTTGCCGACGGCCTCGTGTTCGATCCCGCGAGCGTCACCGCGACAACGATTCGTGACGAGGACGAGTACGCCGGGGTCCGGGTCAAGCTCATAGCAACGCTCGGCACTGCCCGGCCGACCGTCGGAATGGACGTGAACTTCGGCGACCCCATCTGGCCAGCACCCGAACTGATCGAGCTACCTCGTGTCACCGATCTCGGCCTCCCGTCCGTGACGCTGCTGGGATACCCGTTAACGATGGTGCTCGCTGAAAAGATCGTCACCGCCGTCGACCGCGGCGTCGCCAACACCCGCTGGCGCGACTTCGCTGACGTCTACACGCTCGTCCGACTCCACTCGGTCGACGCTGGCGATCTCCACACATCAATCGAGACCGTCGCCGAGTACCGCAAGGTCACACTCGCACCCCTGTTGCCCACGCTTACACCGATGAACGAACGGTCACAGCAGAAATACCGTGCGTGGCGCATACGATCCCACCGCGAAGGCGAACTACCCACAGCCTTTGCCGACGTACTCGCCGCGGTCGCGGGCTTTGCCGACCCGGTACTGTCCTCTGCAGCAAGAGGGCGATGGAATTACCGCCTCCATGCCTGGGAGTGAGCGGTCGGCGAAAGTTAGGAGGATTCGCGCCACGCAGCGGCTTCCTGCCCTCCGAGGAGCTGTTGCCGCAGCGCCTGATCCAGCAGAGCTTCCCATCGGTCAGGCGGCATCCGATCCCGCATGTCTTCCAACGCCCGTCGAACGGTCGTCGCGGAGACCCCCTCGTAGCGAGTGAGATCCTCATCGGGGACGTCAGGCCGGTTCTCCAGTTCCATCCACTCCGGCAGCGTCCGCCGCACGCGGCGAGGCGTGCCCACACGCACCTTCGGCGGGTTGAGCTGCCCGAGCCCGAGCAGATCGAGCACGGATTCGCGGTGCAAGAACGCGCCTTCCCCGGCAAGCGCCACGGCAATCGTCGGCTCAGTAAACGGGGTCGTCGGCACGTCGCGGTGCGTGTAGACACCCTGCCCGTAACCGCGGAGCGCACCACGGGCTGCGAGCTTCCGCACCTCGACTGCGGGCACGCCAGCATCCTCCGCCTCGGCGATGGTCACCACGCCGTTGCGGATCGCGGCGATCTCCCACAAGTCGCCTCGGTATCCCAACACCTCGCCTCCTTGTCAATATAGTACCATAATCGGTACGCTATTGGCGCCTAGTTGATATACTTAGGGGCGCCAAGCCAGGGCTGCGGGGGTATCCTCTCCACACCGCAAGGATGGTCAACCGCCGATCCCCGAACTCAACTCCTCCAAAATCGGGTCAGGCTCCACTTCCCACATAGGTCGAAGCTCCTTCACATACCGACGTTTCGGCGTCGAGGGATGAGATGCGAGCTTCAGCGAACACATCTGCATCATCCGACCTACCCGGCAGCCGTGACATTTGGGAGGCCAGTTCGATACCTGGGCATGGATCCGCTTGGGTGTCCCCGACAGGAGCTGGATAAGCGCGTCCTCGGGACTCTTCTCGACATATCGGTAGGCTCATTCTCATGGGTAAGGGAGCCAGGCTCAAGCAGGAGCGACGAGAACAACAACCGCCTGAGACCCACGAGCCGCGCGTGCCGGTCGATTGGCCGTACGGTCATGTCGACGTGGATCTGACTGGTGACGATCACGACGAATGCCTGATCGTAACGATTCACGGTGTACGGCATTACCTACACTCGACGACGGCTCATGCGCTCTCTGACCGACTGAACGAGCGAATCGAGGAATGGGACACCTACGCCAAATCAAAGGGGACGCCAGGTGTGCTTCCGCTACCTGGCGATTCCGACGAAGGAAAAGGCGGCCCCTTCGATTCGACCTCGATCGTTGATGACCTGGCCGAAGCGCGTCGGCAATCCCGAGCAATGCTTGACGGATCCGTCCATATGTTCGGACCGCGGGGCGAACTCACGGAAGCACACTTTCCTCTGCTCGGCTTCATCGAGCGGGCACAAGCGTTTTCCCTTGGGGTCATCAACATGGTTGAGGCTGGGAACCCGCTGGCGGGCGCAGCCCTGCTGCGCTCGTTCGCCGAGAACCTTGCCACGGTGTACTACGTGAATCGCCATCCGAATGAACTTTCTAAGTTGCATCCGGGCGCCGAGCACGGGCTTCCAATCGGAAGAGTGATCGCTGAAACTGAAAAATACCTTCCCGGTTACAAGGCGATGTATGGCCAGCTCAGCAAGATGGCTCATCCGACCGGAGCTGGGTCTTTCCGTACCTTGAAGTTCGTTGATGAGCGACAGTTCACTTGGCAGTCACATCCAACATTCATCGACACAGATGAGGCACGAGGCATGCTGGAACTGCTCTCAACATTGAGTGACCTAACGGCCCAGGTCATTGCAGCGTCCGTTCGCGAGCTAGTTGCCGTCCGTGGCGAGGAGTGACGCACCACAGCTCCAGCGAGGGCAAGCGACGGCCTCGTATGTCCGTATCGGCCACTCGCAGAGGGTTAGTATTCAGCGATCCAGCCAGCTATCTCACTGACCTACGGTGCGCGAAACTGCAAGGCAGCGATGAAGAGTGCTAGAAGGGCGGGTTCTCGACCACCGTGCTCTCTTCATAGGGTGCAGCGAGCGGGCTTGCCCAAGCTTCAACAATCGACATGGTACGACTGTTCGGTGCGAACTGCGGCTGGAGGGTGCCCACTGTCACCATTACCGGGATTTGCGCGGCGACGCCGGAGAGTATGCATGTGCCGGTCGGCAGGATCGGCATCGACTCAAATGAGACTCGATCGAGGTACGAAACCGCCTTCTCGATGGCCTTGATGTCCAGATCGTTCACGAGGCGGTGCAGGAAATAGTTGTGAAGCTGGGAAATGATCGTCGGTGAGATGTCATGCGGACGCTGGCTAGCGACCGTCAGAAATACGCCAAACTTTCGCCCCTCCTTGATGATCTCTTCGAAGGTCTCCAGCCGGTAGTCACGCCATGCTTCACTCTCACGGGCTGAGTCAACGGACAGGATGTTGTGCGCTTCGTCGATAATCAGGTTGAGATAGCGATCACCAGCTTGATCCGTCGCCTTCTTCTCTTCATACAAGTGTCGGCACAGAATCATCGGCAAGACCTTGCGCATGTCGAGGTTCACATCGCGCATTGAGATAACCGTCAGGGGCTTCGACACTAGGGAGTCGTCCGAGACGGTTATCAGTCGTTTGATGCCATCGATCCGCTCATCTAGGCGTTTGATCAATGGGCCAATATGTTCACGATTTGCGAATCCATGAATGATGTCACGGTAAAATTGCATTACGAGCTTAAAGCGAACTAGATCGACATCGGTGATCGAGGAAAAATCCTGCGCAACGCCGGAGAATCTAGCTTGTACTACAGCATCCCAGGTGGGATTCGCGGCGTTCGCGTACTCATTCGTCGCCTTCCAGTAGAACGAGTTTGACTGGCCGCTACGGAAATCCAGATTATAGTTCACGTCGTCAATCAGGCTTCGAAAATCAGGAGAGACCGAATCGCCTAGGCACGTAGCAATCTGTTCAAGGAAGTTGATGGGCAGGCGCCTATCAACCGAAGGGTCCGTGTTGTGCGTAGCGTTGATGAAGAGCGCAGCTATCGCTCCCATAAGATCGTCACCGCTTTGGATCAGTTCCTCCCAGTAGTCGTTCCTGAGTACGCGGTTGACAAACGGTGCCTGAGTTTTCTCGGTGGCATCGAGAAGAATGTTCCAGAACGTTGGGTCATGGACTGCCGACTTCGGGAGTGGGACTCGATCTCCTTTGTTGGTTCTGGTTGAGAGCCGGAACTGCGCCTTGAGCTCGTCGCCGATAATCACGGAGGAAGAATCGGTTTCGCCGGAGACGGAGTTGATGTACTCACCGTTGAAATCGATGAGTACAAACCGTGACCGTCCGACGAATCCAGGCTGATCGGCGAACCTACCGAACAACTCGTGATAAAGCTTCGCCAAGGTGTAGGATTTCCCGCTGCCCGTGTTGCCAAAGATTCCGACGTGACTGGCAAAGATCGCATCGACACCAACAACTACCGACTGCGTTGGTTCCATCGCGACTACGCCGAGGGGAATCGACGGAGCAGTGTCAGCGACGAAAGTGTGAATGGCTTTGAACTCGTCTTCACTTAGTATGAAACACTCATTGTCGAGAAGCGGCATCTCGCGGACACCACGGCGGAACTCGCCGTTCTCGAAGTATCCGACGAGGCTGACTTCCAATTCCCGCGTCAAACGGTCGACGTTCCGCTTATAGTCACGTGAAGCTCCGCCGTCTTCCTCGACGCGCTCACCATCAACGGAGGCGACTAGTTCGACAAATCCCTTGGCGATCTTGACGAAACTACCGACTGCGACGTTGCGGACGATCTCACCCCGATACAGGAGATGCGAACTGTTCTTGAGCTTGTCAACGACGATCCGAACTCGTCGCCCTTCAACCGACCTAACCCGGCCGATACTGAATACGGCATCTCGCTTGAGCGTGTCGTCCTCGTCAAGCATCGTTCGATGTTCCAGCGGTCGTGCCGAGCTTCAGCTCGATGATGTGGTCAGCGGACGGCACCTTCTCGTCGAGCACACGCTCAAGGAGGTCGGATACCACAACGTCAAGAGAAAGTTTGCGCTCAGTATCCCCCTCAGATGGAACACCGGGCTGAATCAGGAGGACGTTGCCGTTCTTGACTCGCTCAGGCGGGAACAGCACGCTGATTTCGGCATGCGCCTTGCGGCTGTAGCAAAACACGACAACTTGAAGAGTCGGATTGGTGGCGGCCGCACGAAGCACAAGGTCGAGTAGGTGCTCATCGCGGAAGGAGAAGCCATGCACAAAGAGCGCAGCGTTCTCCTTCTCTAGCTCATTCGCGAAACGCCGAATCAATTCGTAGTAGGTTTTGTTGAGGACGGTACTCGCAAACTTCGTCTTTTCAGGGTTCACGATCTGCAGATGTCGGTACCCGGAGGCAAACTTCTTCGCGGCAGCATCATAGCTTCTGCCATCCGCAGCCGCCTTCAACTTCTCCGTGTCGACATCGTCTGCTGTCGTTACAGTAAGAAGGGAGGTTTTCGCTGACTCGAATGCAGATTTAACCTCTTGAACAAGCTCAAGACGGTGATCGAAGTGGATCTCATCGTTCTCTCCACGCCATCCCGCCGAGCCGTGGATCTTGAAGAGGTTGACAGTTGGAATCTCCGATCGGTACTCGAAACGTGCACCCTGGCGGAAACGCAGCGTATTGTATGCGCCGAGGTCGAGGCGCGGACGAAGCTTCCCCGTGAAGCCGTCGTTCGTGTCGATCTCTAGAAGTTCAAGCGCCATTTCGGTTGCCATGTCGACATTCGTCGTGAACAGGTTGACCTGCTTGCCCAGCAACGTACTGCGACGCTTCAGGAGGATTCGGTTCAGTGCCGCAACAAAGCGCCCATAGGACTTGATCACCGACTGGGCGTCAGGATCGCTCGCGGCATCCAACAACCGAAGATTCGGCACCATCACCTTCTCGAAAAAGTAGCCCTGCACTGATGCGCGGGCCAGTCGAATCTCATCGCCTGGGCCTTTCAGCTCAGTGAGTACCTTCTCCACATCACCCAAGGGTGCAAGGAACGGCGCGGAAGTTCCTGCGCCGATCAAGAAGTTGAGATGTGCGTCCTGGATAATTGTGCGGAGTCGCTCGATTGGCAGGCCCTCGATCGTCGGCCTGGTCGTAGGCGAGGAAGTGGTGACTCGTAGTTCACTGCTCATGGTTAAGCGGCCTCCTCTCGCGCGAACAGCTCCGCCTGCTCGATCACTAGCTCGATAGCTTTGGCCTCCGCATCTGGCGGGTAGTCGTACTTGGCGAGCAGACGCCGCACCTTCGATCGCATCGAAGCACGAACACTCTCCTTCTGGTCCCAGTCGATAACAACGCTGGTGCGGACGGCCCAGACGAGGTCGACGGCGATCTTCTTGAGGGTGTCGTCGCCCATCTCCATCACAGCAGCGTCGCTCTGCACGATTGCGTCATACAGTGCGATCTCAGCCGCGGACAGTCCCAGCTCCTCGTGCCGCTTCTGGTCATCGCGCATCTGTTTGGCGAGCTTCACCAACTCCGCGATGATCTCCGCCGTCGTCAGCGATCGGTTCGTGTACCTGTTGATCGCCTCGTCTAGCAGTTCTGAGAACTTCCGCGCCTGTACGAGGTTGGTGCGCTGGACGGTGCGGATCTGGTCATTGAGAAGACGCCGCAGCAGCCCTACCTGGAGGTTTGGCTTGTCCTTCTCCGCGAGGGAGTCGAGGAACTCGTCGCTGAGGATTGACAGCTCCGGTGTCTCGACGCCAGCGAGCTTGTAGATGTCGACAACCTGGTCAGCAGCGACTGCCTCGTTGAGCAACTGCCCGAGCGCCGTGTCGATCTCGACTGCCCCGGAGCCTCCACGCCCCGAGTCGGGGTTCTGGATCTTCAGGATCGCCGCACGTACGTCGGTGAACAAGCGAACGTCATCACGGATCGCGGCAGCCTCGTCACGGGCACCAGCCAGCGCGAATGCCTTGGCGAGCGCGAGCACCTGGTCGTTGAAGCGCTTGGTGCGGTCGGGGTCGGCCATGACGAAGTCGAGCACCTTGGCGTACTCCGTCAGGCGCTGCGAGGCGGTGAGCGAGGGCGAGGAGTTGTAATCAACGCCGTGAAGCAGCCCGCGGATGATGTCGTGTTTCTCCAGCATGACGGCGACCATCTCGTCGATCGGTACGCCTGCCTGGTCACGGTCGGAGGGTGAGTACTCCTGGAGCGCCGCCTGGAGGTTCGCGAACACGCCGATGTAGTCGACGATCAGTCCACCGGGCTTGTCGCGGAAGGTGCGGTTGACCCGGGCGATGGCCTGCATGAGCCCGGCGCTCTGCATGGTCTTATCGACGTACATCGTGTGCATCGACGGAGCGTCGAAGCCGGTCAGCCACATATCGCGGACGATCACCAGCTCGAGCTCATCATCGGGGTTCTTCGCCCGGAGCTTGAGGTCTTTGCGGACGTCCTTGGAGTGGATGTGCGGCTGGAACTCGGCCGGGTCGGCCGCTGAGCCGGTCATGACGACCTTGATCTTGCCCTTGTCCGGGTCGTCAGAATGCCAATCGGGGCGGAGAGCGACGATCTTCTCGTAGAGCCGCACCGCGATGCGGCGGCTCATCGTGACGATCATGCCCTTACCGAACAGCGCCTCGCGCCGCTTCTCCCAGTGCTCGACGATGTCCCGGGCGATCAGCTCAAGACGGGAGTCAGCGCCGACGATCGCTTCCAGGCGCGACCAGCGGGACTTCGCCGCCGTAGCGGCATCCTCCTCGACGGTCTCGGTGATCTCATCCGCCAGCTCGTCGAGCGCGGCAAGGTCATCGTCGGACAGATCGATCTTCGCTAGGCGCGACTCGTAGAAGATCTTCACCGTCGCGCCGTCCTCGACCGCACGCGTGAGGTCGTAGACGTCGACGTAGTCACCGAACACCGAGCGGGTAGACTTGTCGTTCGACTCGATCGGTGTACCGGTGAAGCCGAGGTAGGTGGCGCCGGGCAAAGCATCTCGCATGTGCTTCGCCAAACCTGAGCGCAAGCGTCCGTGACGATCCAGCGTCTCTCCGAAGCCGTACTGGCTTCGATGCGCTTCGTCGGCCACGACGACGACGTTGCGACGATCCGTCAGCACTGGGTTGGCATCGCCATCCTCACCAGGAGCGAACTTCTGCAGCGTCGTAAGAACGATGCCACCCGACGCGCGCTTCAACTTCGTCCGCAGGTCAGTACGTGTCGCGGCCTGCACCGGGGTCTCCGGCAGGATACGGGCAGGGGCGAATGTCTCCCCGAACAGCTGGTCGTCCAAGTCGTTGCGGTCGGTAATGAACACCAGCGTCGGATTCGCCATCCGAGGGTCGCGCATGATCTTCGCGGCATAGAACACCATCTCGAAGCTCTTGCCCGATCCTTGGGTGTGCCAGACCACACCACCACGACGGTCACCATCCGGCCGGGACGCCTGCACAGTCGACTCGACAGCCGCATTCACCGCCCAGTACTGGTGGTACTTCGCCACACGCTTCACCAGCACCCTCGTCGGCTGCCCGGTGGCCTTGTCCGTCGCCGTCTCGTCGCTGAACACGACGAAGTTCTGGACGATGTCAAGGAACCGCTTCGGCTCAAACACTCCCTTGATCAGCACCTCAAGGGCGGGGCGGTCGCTCACAACCTCGCGCCCCTCGATCGTTTTCCACGGGGCATAGTGCTCGAACGCCCCCGCATAGCTGCTCATCGCGGCCGACGTTCCATCGGAGATGACGGTTACGGCGTTCGGCACGAACACCGACGGGATGTCCTGCCGGTATGTCTGCACCTGGTTCCACGCCGACTTCAGCGTCGCGTGCTCCGCTGCTGGGTTCTTCAGCTCCAGCAGTGCCAGCGGCAGGCCGTTGACCAGGACCAGGACATCGGGCCGGCGGTTCTTGCCGTTCTCGACGATCGTGAACTGGTTGATCGCCACCCAGTCGTTGTTCTCCGGCTGCTCGAAGTCGACCAGCCACAACCTGGTCGTGCGCAGCGCACCGTCGGCATCGCGATGTTCGACGGGCACGCCCTCTGTGATGAGCTGATGCAGCCGGTAGTTCTCGTCAATCGGGCTCTGCGACTCCGCGCGCCGCACCCGCTTGATCGCCTCGTCGACAAGGGCAGGGGAAGTCCCCGGATTGATCCGCCTGATCGCAGCACGAAGCCGGCCCCAGAGCAACACCTCCTCGTAGGAGTCGCGCTCCGCTCCAGGCTCGCCAGGAGCGATGTCCGGACCGTGCACGGTGCGGTAGCCCAGCTCGGCGAAGTACTCCAGCGCCGCCAGCTCGACGGTGTTCTCGTTGAACGCGCTCACGATGCAACCTCCAACGTCGATTCATCCACCCAGCGCGCCAGCACGCTGAGCGCGGCCAAATACTCCAGCGCCTGCTGCTCCGGCATCTCCTGGTCAGCCTCATGAGCAAGCGGATTACGGATACCGGCAAACACACCCTCGGCGAACATGCGAGCCCCACGCTGCACGGACTTGAAGGTCTTGCTGCCGTCATCCGGCATACGGTGCAGACGCGGATTCTTCGCAGCGGCGGGCTGTTCGCTGAACGCCTGGTTGAAGAGATCCGTCTCGCTCACATCGCGGCGACCGAGCTTGTTCTGCGTTTCCGCATTCAGCTTCCGAATCGAACCCTCGACAGCCTCACGGAAATGCCCCGAGTGCCACAACGACGAAGCACCGCCCCAGACCCACGGATGCAGGTTCGCAGCCGACAACTCCGGAGCATCGTCGCCAAGATTCTTGCGGATCTCCTCCTGACGCTCCAGCTCCGCCTTGGCACGAATAGCCGCCTCGCGATGCCGCGTCCAGCGGTTGCTCTTACGCAGCTCAATCTCGGTGCGCCAGTTGGGGACAACCCGATCGAGGATCTTCTCGATCACCTGCGCCTGCTTGGTGACCTCGGTGTCCGGCACCGCAGTGCTCGAAGCGTGAGTGATGTAAGTGACACCGTTCCGACTGCCGCTGTTGTTGGTGAGCACGGTCTGCGAAATGAACTTGTCCAGCTCCCCGAGAGCCCACTCAACATTCATCCCCGTCATGCTGCGACTCCTTCGGCGGGGACGCGGATGCGGCCGGAGAGTAGCTCGGGAAGTAGCGCGTCGCGGAGGGCGGTGAGACGGCGGGACTCGAACGTCAACTGCTCAAGACGGTCGATTAGCGGAGCCACACGCTCTGATAGCTCGGCTCGTTCGGTGGGCCTCAGGACCGGAACCTGCCACGCTGCGAGGTCTTTCCATGAGGCGCGAGGCATTCGCGTCCCAGTGGAACCGGCTGACAAGGAATCGATCAACGCATCGGATGCCGCGACGACCGCTATCAAGGCGAGGTCGCGAGGGTCCTTCGGTCGAACCGCGAGAATGTCAGTTGAACAGACGCCATTGACCGGGGCGATACCCACTTTTTTGAAGTATGGACGCAGCTTGCCGAAGAGGACGTCTCCTCGCTGGAAAGCAGTCTTGTTGCTCCCTAGCCCTTCAGCTTTCTCCCACTCCGTCAGGAAGATCGATCCTCGAGGCATGTGCTCGAGGCCGATGTAGTTGTCGTCTGCGCTAATCTCCTCCACCTTCACCGGCGCCTTCACGAGCCTGCAGTAATCGCCTAGAGTGCCGTCCGCACCCTCGGAGGCATCGAGCGCAGACTCAACGAGAGCGCGAATAAGAGACTCCCCGACGGCCGTTACTCGTCGGTTCGACTCGACCTTGTCGTCGAGAGCGCCGAGCGTCGCGGCGATGGCGCGTTGCTCCGCCAGCGACGGAACCGGAATCGGAATCGAGCGCAACGACGACAGCGGCTGCCCGATCCCTGGCGTGCCAACCGTTGACGCACGCATGAGCAACTGCGCACGCCCGCTGCTGGTGCGGAAGTAGTAGTAGACAAACTGTGGGTCCATACGTGCTCGATCCACCCGAAGCTTCATCAAGCTCGTCGAAAGCATCATCTTTGTGCTCGCGTCGCCCTGGATGAGTCCTACTTCACCGATTGCACCTCGATGAGGAAAGACGAGGTCACCTTCTCGCAGAATGCATCCCGGCATTGAATCCGCGAACTCATCGGTGATGTAGACGAAGTCACCGGACGGGCTACGCGATTTGACGATGTTGTTGCCCCGGACGACCGGGACTCCCTGCGGCACGTAGCTGTCCGCCTTCATCCGCGATCCAAAGGGGCCGATCGCGATCGAGCGCGCTTCTGGCGCTGCGATATCTCCGACGGTCAGGATCGGCCAGTTCATCACTTGAGACCTCTCAGCCGCCGACGGATTCCGTCTTCCAGCTCGCGTCCGCGTTCGAACTCGGCGAACAGCTCCTTCGTGAGGCGCTCGATCTTCTCGTCGATCGGTTCGTCGTCTGCTTCGACCTCGGCGGTGCCGACGTATCGGCCCGGTGTGAGCGCGTAATCGTGCTTGGCAATCTCTTCTAGCGAGGCGGCCTTCGCGAAGCCCGGTATGTCCTCGTAACCGCCGTCGTGGTTGCGCCAGGCGTGGTAGGTGCCGGCGATCTTCGCAATGTCGTCGTCGGTCAGTACGCGCAGGCGACGAGTCTCCATCGTGCCGAGCTTGCGTGCGTCGATGAACAGTACTTCATCGCGCCGCTCGCGATGCCCGTTGCCGTCACGACCTTTTGAGACGAACCAGAGAGAGACGGGGATGCCGGTGTTGAAGAAGAGCCTGTCGGGCATCGCCACGATGCAGTCCACCAGACCCACCTCGACGAGCTTCCGCCGGATCTCACCCTCACCACCGCTCTTGGAGGACAGCGAGCCATTTGCGAGCACAAAGCCCGCGGTGCCGTTCGGCGCGAGGTGGTGGATGAAGTGCTGTACCCACGCGAAGTTCGCGTTCCCCTGCGGCGGTGTGCCGTATTTCCAGCGAGGATCATCCGCGAGCTTCGCGTCCCACCAGTCCGAGACGTTGAACGGCGGGTTGGCGATCACGAAATCAGCGCGCAGGTCAGGGTGC
>NZ_JAIVPF010000017.1:0-2611 GCF_053528595.1 Leucobacter sp.
CGTCCCCTCCGTCTCCACCACCGCCGACAGCACCTCGGTCATCCGCTCCTGCTGCGCATCCAGCACCGCAGCAGCCACATCGTCCTTATTCCCGAAATGGAAGTACAACGACCCCAGACTGATCCCCGCATCATCGGAGATGTCCTTCAGCTTCGCCTTGTCGTACTCCATACGCGAAAACACCCGACCAGCGGCCTCGAGCAGAGCTGTCCGAGTCCTGATCCCACGCTGCTGCTTCCGACGCACTTCGCCAACTCGGTTCACCGGCGCTCTCCCTCAGATTCCCGCGACCGGATCTCGGCCGTGAGTGAGATTCTTCCACACGTCACCCATTGGTCATAGCCGAACGACCGAGGACTATCCCCTGTATTCACCTACAGCAGATCCTTCACGGAGTGACTGCGAGATCCGCGCGCACCGAGAATGCTGCCGCCGGTCACGTCGAGCAGCGCGCCGGTGGTGCGGGCCGCGGCATCCGAGGCGAGGAACGCCACGGCCGCCGCGACCGTCTCGGGCTGCGAGACGCCGCCCAGCACGGAGAACGAGGACATGTACTCCAGCACCGCCGGTTTCCCGAACCCGGGGTGTCCGTTGTCGGTGAAGCCGGGGATCACCGCATTCACGCGGATGCCGCGCGAGGCGACGGCCTCCGCCAGGTTCTTCGTGAACGACTCGACCGCCGCCTTGCTCATCGCGTAGGTGATGTCGCCCGGGCTGGAGAAGTGCGCCGACGCCGATGAGAGGTTCACGATCGAGCCGCCGTCGGGCATCAGCTCCACGAGCCGCTGCGCGAGGAAGAAGGGCGCCCGCGCGTTGATCGCGAAGTAGGTGTCGAAGTCGGAGACCGCCGTGTCCGCGAAGGAGGGGCTGAGCAGCTTCGCGGCGTTGTTCACCAGCACCCGCAGGCGGTACCGGGGGTACTGCTCCAGGAGCTCGCGCACGCACTCGGCGACGGCGTCGACGCCGTCGGGATCGCCGAGGTCGGACGAGACCAGGTGGCAGCGGCCGCCGCGGGCCTTGATGCTCCGCTGCAGTTCGCGCGCCCGCTCGGTGCGGGTGCCGTAGTGCGCGAGCACGGCGTACCCGGAGTCGCTGAGCGCGGCGCACACGGCCGAGCCGATCCCTCCAGTGGCGCCGGTCACCACCGCCAGCCGCACCGGCTGCGCCTCCGCCTCGGTGCTCGTCCCGCTCTTCGCCGCCGTCCCGCTCATCGTGCGTCCTCTCCGCCCTCTCCGTCATCGTGCGCGCCGCGCTCCCCGCACCCACCGGGGACGGAGGCCGCGTCGGCGAGCACCCCGTCGCCGAGCACCCCGTCGCCGAGCACCCCGTCGACGTGCGCGCACGGAACTCCCCGCTGCACCACCGTCACCAGGAGGCGCCCGTCGAGCTCCTGCAGCACGACGTGCGCCGGCTCCGATTTCTCGATGAAGCTGAGGAACCGCGTCGCGATCCCCCGCAGCCTGCGCTCGGGGAAGTGCTGCTGCGCCAGGCGCTCGGCGGCGCAGACGACCACCATACCGCTGATGTGATCGGTCTCATGATCGCTCAGGATCGGATTCGCCGCGTCCACCGCGAGCTCCTCGACCACTCGGCCGGCCGTCGGTGCGGCGCCTGGGGAATCCACGACCGGGACGCACTGCGCGGCTGCGACGTCCTGAGCCGCCGCGACGTCCTGAGCGGCATGCATCCTCCGTGCGGACGCGCCGCGGATGCGGTCGTAGAGGCGCTGCGGAAGATACTTCCCGGTGATCCGGCCCGTGCCGATCCCCCCGGGGCGGGAGCCGCGGTCGCCGTCGGCGCTCCCGCTGCCGTCGTCGGAGCTCTCGTCTCCGCCGCCGGCTCCGCTCCCGGGTCCGACCGCGGCGACGAAGCGGATGCCGACGTCGATGTCGGCGACGCCTCGGGCCGCGCGCCCGTCGATGTTCGCCCGCACCACGACCAGGCCTTCGCGCGGGAGCGCGGCCCGGCCGTGCCCCTCGTCGACGCCCTCGCCCCGATCCTCGTCGAGCAGCAGCTCGGCGGTCGACAGCATGGCCCGGCTGCCGAGCGGCACCCCCAGCTGCAGATGGGCGAAGGCGTGCGTGGCCTGGCGCTGCAGCTCGACGTACTCGGCGATCCCGGGCTGCACGGTGTCGGGGATGCGGAAGCCGAACACGACCGAGTGCGCGTCTCGCCGCCCGGTTCCGGTCAACCACATGTTGCGGTGGTCGGCCTTGTGCGCGAGTTCGGCCGGCACCGTCGCTGCGTCCATGATGCGCTCGCGGTGTCTCAACTCGCAGACGTCGGCACGAGTATCGACAGGAGCACCGGCCGGACGCGTCCGACGCGCTCGGGCAGCGACTGCCAGCCGTCGCGCATGCCCGCGAGCACCTGCGCACCGACGAAGAGCTCATTCACGAGTTCGGCGAGCTCAGCAGGGGTCTGCCGCGTGGTGGTGATCGAGCCGTCCTCGAGCCCCTCATGGATGAATGTCTCGGCGACGCGCTGCCACTCCTCGTAGAAACCGTAACCGCGATCCTTCAGCTCGTCCGGCAGCGATCCCACGAGGCGGATCCCGGCCTGCACCAGCGCATCCGACGAGATCAACTCCGCCACACCGTCCAGCAGATCC
>NZ_JAIVPF010000018.1:0-21920 GCF_053528595.1 Leucobacter sp.
GACGGCGGCTTCGGCGTGGGCAAGACGCATCTGCTCGCGGCCACCTGGCACGCGACGGCCGGCCGCCGCTACTTCGGCACCTTCATCCAGTACACGGCGCTCGTGGGCGCGCTCGGCTACAACGGCGCCGTCGGGGTGCTCCAGGGCGCGCGACTGATCTGCATCGACGAGTTCGAGCTCGACGATCCGGGTGACACGATGCTCATGACGCGACTCATCGGCGACCTCACCGCCACCGGATCCCGCATCGTCGCGACCTCCAACACCCCGCCCAACGCGCTGGGCGAGGGCCGCTTCGCCGCCGCCGATTTCATGCGCGAGATCCAGGCCATGTCGGACCGCTTCTCGGCGGTGCGCATCGACGGCGTCGACTACCGCCAGCGCGACATCGAGGGCGACGCCGTCGTGCTGGGCGACGACGCCTACCGATTCGCCCTCGCGGACGTGGCGGCCTCCGGCGAGCGCATGTCCGACGACGACTTCTCGGAGTTGATCGCCCACCTGGCCACCGTGCATCCCTCGAGCTATGTGGGGCTGCTCGACGGCGTGCAGTGCATCGGCCTGCGCGAGGTGCACGAGCTCACGGACCAGTCGGCCGCGCTGCGCTTCGTCGCCTTCATCGACCGGGTCTACGACGCGCAGATCCCGATCCGGGCCACGGGCATCCCGCTCACCTCGATCTTCGGCGGGGGCATGCTCGACGGCGGTTACCGCAAGAAGTACCTGCGCTGCATCTCGCGCCTCAACGCGCTGACGGCGAGCGAGATCCCGCAGTGAGCGACCGGGGTGCGGGCCGCCCGGGCGGCGCGCTGCTCGAGTTCCTGCGCTCGTTCGCCACGGCGTTCCTCGACGCCTCCCGGCGCTCGGGAGCCGCGGATGCGGTGCGCTCCTCGTCCCCGCCCGCGGTGCCGGGCGGGCTCGGTCGCGGGCAGACGACGAGGACACGGGATCTCACCCCGGCCGAGATCCGGGAGCTGCGGCCCAGCTACTCGCCGCAACCCGATGGCGATCCCGATCCCGGCGAGGTCGTATGGGCGTGGGTGCCGTACGCAGAGAACGACGGCCGGGGCAAGGACCGGCCGGTGCTCATCGTCGCGCGCATCGACGCCCGCACCACGGCCGGCTGCTACCTCAGCACGAAGCAGCACCGCGGCTTCGTGTCGGTGGGCACCGGGGGCTGGGACGGCCAGGGGCGCGAGAGCTTCCTCGCCCCGGACCGGGTGCTCCGGATCTCCGACGAGGACATGCGGCGCGAGGGGCACGTGCTCGCGCGCGACCGCTTCGCGCGCGCCGTCGAGACCGTCGTGCGCACGCACGCCATCCGGGGCTGACCCCGAACCCGCCAGCCGCCCCGCCCCGCAGTCAGCCGACCGTGCAGAAGGGATGCCCCGCCGGGTCGAGGTAGACGCGGAAGCCCTCGTGCGCCTCGATGAAGCGGGCGCCGAGCCGTAGGAGCTCCGATTCGGCGGCGTCGAAGTCGTCGACCTGCACATCGAGATGGAACTGCTGGTCGCCGTCATCGCTCGGCCACCGCGGCGCCACGTGGCCGGGGGAGAGTTGGAAGCCGAGGCGCGGGCCGTCTCCGTCGACGAGGTCGACCCAGTCGTCGCCGTCGACCTCGATCCTGCCGCCCAGCACGCCCCGGTAGAACTCGGCGAGCAGGGTCGGTTCGGGACAGTCGAGAACCACGGCGTGCAGTCTTCCGATCATGGTGCTTCCTCTCGGTCGAGCATCGCGCTCGGCGACGATGCAGCAGGCGGACCATCCCAGTCTGCGCCCGCCGCGACCCGGATTCAAGGGATGCGCGGTTCCACACGGGGGTCGTTCGGCAACGGGTACTTCCGGCAGATCGCGGGAACCGGGATAATGGCGGCAGCGCGCCGAACGGCTCGGCCGCGAACGGAGGAAACGCACATGGGCATCGACGATCTGAGCAAGAAGGCTTCCGACCTCGCGGGCAAGGCCGGCGAGTTCGCCAAGGAGAACGCGGACAAGGTCGAGGAGGCGCTGAAGAGCGAGCAGGCGGAGCAGATCAGCGACCGGATCCTCGACGGGGTCGCTGATCTCGCGAACAAGGTGACCGGTGGCAAGCACGCCGACAAGATCGCCGACGCGCGGGACAATCTCGACGGCAAGATCGGCAACGAGTAGCCATCGCGCCGGCGGGCGCCACCTTGGCACAGATGCGTTCCGCGGGCAACCCCCTGGAGCCCGGTCCCTCCCACTGGGAGAGTGGTGGCCGACACCACGAAGGAGGTCCCACATGAGTGCATCGGACAAGCTGTCGGCCGAGGCGGACAAGCTGAAGGGCAAGGCGAAGGAGGCCGTCGGCCACCTCACCGACGACGAGAAGAAGGTCGCCGAGGGCAAGGCTGATCAGGCCAAGGGCGATCTCAAGAGCGCCGCGGAGAAGGCCAAGGACGCGGCGAAGGACGTCTTCGACAGGTGACTTCCGCCGGCCGGCTGCGTTCGGCATGGCCGGCCACGCGGCTCCGGCCGGGAGGCCGCAACGAGGATCCCCGCGGTTCCCATCCGGGAGCGCGGGGATCCTCCGCGTTCAGACGCGCCGCGCAGCCGCCGGTCCGGCCGTCGACCGCGCGATGCCGGGAACGCGGCTCGCACCCCAGACCGCGGCGCCCGCCGCGAGCAGCACCAGCAGCAGGGCCGCGACGTGCAGCGCGAGCGAAACCGCTCCGTGCTCGGGCAGCAGGAAGCCGTAGGGGACCCAGCCGTCGGTCGCGCCGCGCACGAGCACCACGGCCAGCCAGAGCAGCGGGTAGGGGAGTACGAGCCAGAGCCGGGTCCACGGCAGTGGCAGGCGATCGCCGACGAGGAACCAGTCGAGCACGGCGTAGCCGGGGAGTGCGGCGTGGAGCACTGCGCTCACCCACGGCGGTGCCGAGGCGGTGCCGGGCACGAGGCCGTTGTAGATCACGGCCACCACCACCATGCAGGCCGTGGCCGCCCCGCGCGCGCAGGCGAGACGCGTCGAACCCGGGTGCCCGCGCAGGGTGCGGACGCCCGTGGCGACGAGGAGCCCGCCGGTGAGCAGGCTCGTCAGGTTCGTGAAGTACCCGAAGTAGTCGAACGGGTTGACGCGGCCGTGGCCCCACCCCTCGACATAGGCGTAGAGGACCACGAGGGCGACGATCGTGCCGATCGCCACGCGCACCAGGGCCACGGCCCGGACGGCGGCCGACGAGGAGCGGAGTGCGGACACGAGGCGCGGCCTACGGCAGCTGCGACAGCGTATCCTCGAGCGACCGGCCCAGCAGCGCGCGCAGCACATCGCGGTCGACGCCCGTCAGGCGCGTGAGGTAGAGGCAGGCCTTGCTCGCGCGGTGCTTGCCGAGCGTCGCGACGAGGTCGGGCCAGCGCTCCGAGAAATGGTTCGTGAGGTAGATCGTGTGCTGGGAGGGTCCCGGTGCGAACGCGAGCAGCGGCGAGCGGCCGCTGTGACCGCTCTCGTAGCGGTACTCGTACTCGCCGAAGCCGATGATGCGGCCCGCCCACACGACCGGCGGCTCGCCGCTGACCGCGCGGTGCATCGCGAGCAGCTCGTCGGCTTCGGCGCGCCGGGGGCCCGTCGCGCGGTCGAGCACCTGCTCCACGGGCATGTCGGACGGCGACATCGCGGGTTGCTTCGCTGCCATGGGGTTCTCCTCGGGATCGCGGGCGACCCGGAGGGGTGCCGCTCGGGATTCGATCGTACCGCCCCCTCACCCGCCGGGGCGGCGCATGCTCCGATGCGTTTACAGTGGGGAGCATGAGTTCCCAGTTCCCCCTCAGTCGAGCCATGTCGACCGAAGAGGGCGTGTACGGCCTGGTGCTGGTGTCCGGCCTCATCGCCGCGTCGGGAGGCGCGGGCGCGCCCGCGCTGCGCACGCTGCTCTTCACCCTGGTGACGGTCGCGGTGTTCTGGCTGGCGCACGTGTACGCGGGAACCGTCGCCGCCCACGGCTCCGACACCGCGGAGGGCGGGCCGATGGGCATCGGGGAGGCGACCCGCGGGGCGGTCGTGAAGTCGCGGGGGATGCTCGTCTCCACGCTGCTGCCCGCGATCCCGCTCCTCCTCGGCAGTCTCGGGCTGATCCGCGACACCACGGCGACCTGGGCGGCGCTGTGGGTGTGCGTCGCCGCTCTGGCCGGGCTCGGATACGTGGCCTACCGGCGGAAGGGCGCGAAGCTCCACGTCCGCCTGCTCGGCGCGCTGTCGACCGCGTCGTTCGGCGTGGTGATCATCCTCGCGAAGGCCGTCATCACGCACTGACGGCGGAACGGCGGAGACGGGAGAAACCCCGGCGGACGCGAAGCGTTCGCGATTCTCGCGAGGTCGCTGCGTGAGATCCGAGGCCGTACATGCGAGAAGCCCCGGCGGGAACCGGGGCTTCTCGTGTGTTCTCGTGCGCGATACTGGGATCGAACCAGTGACCTCTTCCGTGTCAGGGAAGCGCGCTACCGCTGCGCCAATCGCGCCTGATCAGGCTATTCAGTTTTCGAAGCGAGGTGGCGACGGGATTCGAACCCGTGTATACGGCTTTGCAGGCCGCTGCCTCGCCTCTCGGCCACGCCACCGCAGTGGTTGCCACCACAAAAGCGACCGGGCTTCCCCGGTCACTGGAGCGGATGACGAGACTCGAACTCGCGACCCTCACCTTGGCAAGGTGATGCGCTACCAACTGCGCTACATCCGCACTCCGCCGCGTTGCCGCGACCTGAATAACTATAGGGGGGTTTCGCGGCTCCGCGCAAATCGTCCCGAGGCACCCGGGCGCGCCGCCCGGAATCGCGCCGATGTTGCTCAGAAGTTACACCGGAATCCGTGGATCGAGGTCACTTCGTCACTCCCCGCGGATACGGTGGATGCATGGGGGAACGGCCACGGAGCAGAGCGAAGCGCATACTGGGATTGCTGCTGCTCATCGTCGCGGTCGTGCTGCTCGTCTTCAGTGTGACGCACCGCCAGGAGATCCGCGACCACTTCTCGGCGCGGGGCTTCGAGGCGAGCCCCCGGGTGGAGCAGGTGCTCGGCGATCTGCAGCTCACCACGGCCGGAGAGCGCATCTTCCTGGCCACGCGTCCGACGGTCGACGGCAGCGGCCACTTCAACGAGCAGTGCGCCGGCGTCGATCACTCGGAGCAGGGCCACGTGCTCGGGTGCTACAAGGCCGATCGGATCCACCTCTTCGACGTGACCGACGACCGGATCCAGGGAATCGTCGAGGTCACCGCGGCCCACGAACTGCTGCACGCCGCCTACGGCCGCATGGGCGAGGGGGATCGCAACGCGCTGGGGGAGAAGCTGCGCCAGGAGTTCGAGCGCCTCGCCGACGAGGATCCCGAGCTCCGAGAGCGCATGTCGGTGTACGAGCACCTCTCGGATGCGGCCTTCGCCAACGAGCTGCACTCGGTGCTCGGAACGGAGGTGAGCGATCTGCCGCCGTGGCTCGAGGAGCACTATGCGCAGTGGTTCGAGGATCGCGGCGCGCTGGTCGCCCGCTTCGAGGAGTACCACGCGGTGTTCGTGGAGCTGCAGGACCAGGCCGACGCGCTGAAGAGCGAGATGTCGACGCTGCGGGACGACGTGGAGCGCCGCAAGGTCGACTACGACCTCGCGGTGGAGACCTTCAACGAGGACGCCGCCGACTTCTCCGCGCGCAACAAGCGCTCGGAGTTCTCCGAGAAGCCCGACGAGTTCGAGCGGATCAGGAACGAGCTCGAGGCCAGGCGCGCGGATCTCGAGCGGACGCTCGAGGCGCTGCAGGCCGATATCGATCACTACAACGGCCTGCGCGATCAGCTCGCGACGCTGAGCGAGATCAGCTCGGAACTGGACCAGCAGCTCAACAGCGATCTCGCCCCCGTGACGACACGCCCGGACGATTGAGCGCGATCCCGCGAGAACACGCCGAACGCGACCGGAGCGTCACGACCACCCGTCATTCCGTGTATTATCGTTCGGGTTGGTGCGGATCGCAGATCCCGCAGCACACGGGCGATTGGCGCAGTTGGTAGCGCGCTTCCTTCACACGGAAGAGGTCATCAGTTCGAGTCTGGTATCGCCCACCGAGGACAGGCCCCGGCGGTTTCGCCGGGGCCTTTCGCGTGCGTGCCGGTCACTCCTCCAGCAGATGCCTGAGGTATCGTTCGGGCGATTCGAGGTACCGGCGGTGGTGCTGGACGAGTTCGAGGTCCTGCCAGTCGACCTCGCGGATGCCCCAGTCCCCGAGCTCGAGGATCGTGGCTCCCGGCAGTGAGGTCAGCATCGGCGAGTGCGTCGCGCAGATCACCTGCGTGCCGCGGGAGCGCATCCGATCCAGCGCGGTCACCCAGCCCAGCTGGGACTGGAAGGACAGTCCGGCCTCCGGCTCGTCGAGCAGGGCGAGCCCGGTGACGAACTGCTCGGGATCGAGCTTCTCGGCCAGGATCCGGTTGAACGACTCCCCGTGGCTCATCCGGTGGAACGCCGGGTCCGGGCCGCCGATGTCCTCCAGGTACGAGTAGTAGCCGTGCATGGTCTCGGCTCGGAGGAAGAAGCCCCACCGGGAGGACTGCAGTCCGCGCTCGATCCGCAGCCACCCGCCGAGGGGCGACTCCGTGCGCGAGCTCGCCCGGCCCCCGTTCGTGCTGCCGCCCTCGGCGGGGAGCCCGGCGGCCTCGGCGATGCCCTCGAGCAGCGTGCTCTTGCCCGATCCGTTCTCGCCCCCGAGGAACGTCACCCCTGCCGAGAACTCCCAGCCGCGCGCTCCGATGCCGTCGAGGAAGGCGCGGACCGCGGGGACGGTCGCGGGCCACGAGCGGTCGTCGATGGCCGCGTCGCCGTAGACGTGGACGCGCCGGATGCTGCGGGAGTCGTTCTGCCAGTCGGCGGCGCCTCCCGATCGGGCGTCCCGCGTCTCCGTGTTCCGAGCCATGCGCTCAGGCTAGCCCGTACCGCCGACCGCGGGCGCGACCGTGCGCACCGGCGCGAGGCGACTAGAATCGTCGGGTCAGCTGTTCCCTCCCGAAGGAGCTCACCCGTGGCCGATGGCTTCTCCCTGTTCACCGATCGTTCGATCGTCGCGATGCGCGTCAACGGCGAGCTGCGCGACCTCGCGGCGGAGGTGACGGACGCCGACACGGTGGAGCCCATCACGATCGACTCCGAGGACGGCCTGAACATCCTGCGGCACTCGGCCGCCCACGTGCTCGCGCAGGCGGTGCAGCGCATCAACCCCGAGGCCAGGCTGGGCATCGGCCCGCCCATCACCGACGGCTTCTACTACGACTTCGATCCGGCCGAGCCGTTCACTCCCGAGGACCTGAAGGCGATCTCCGCCGAGATGCAGAAGATCGTGAAGCAGGGCCAGCGCTTCGTGCGCCGCGTGGTCACCGACGAGGAGGCGCGCGAGGAGCTCGCGGACGAGCCCTACAAGCTCGAGCTGATCGGGCTGAAGGGCGGCGCGGATCAGGGCGCGGACAACGAGAGCGTCGAGGTCGGCGGCGCCGAGCTCACCATCTACGACAACGTCGACCCGAAGACGGGCGAACTGTGCTGGAAGGATCTCTGCCGCGGACCGCACCTGCCGAACACCCGCATGATCGGCAACGGCTGGGCGCTCATGCGCAGCGCCGGCGCCTACTGGCGCGGCAGCGAGAAGAACCCGATGCTGCAGCGCATCTACGGCACGGCGTGGCCCACCAAGGACGAGCTCCGCGCCTACCAGACCCGGCTCGAGGAGGCGGCGAAGCGCGACCACCGCAAGCTGGGCGTCGAGCTCGACCTGTTCAGCTTCCCGGATGAGATCGGCTCGGGCCTCGCGGTGTTCCACCCCCGGGGCGGCATCATCCGCCACG
This sequence comes from Leucobacter sp., assembly GCF_053528595.1. Classification (NCBI taxonomy): domain Bacteria; kingdom Bacillati; phylum Actinomycetota; class Actinomycetes; order Micrococcales; family Microbacteriaceae; genus Leucobacter; species Leucobacter sp. The sequence goes on from NZ_JAIVPF010000018.1 coordinate 7,837, forward strand.
AGATCGAGAACTTCATGCGCTCGGAGCTGCTGAAGAACGGCTACGAGGTGGTCAACAGCCCGCACATCACCAAGGGCACGCTCTTCGAGACCAGCCAGCACCTCAACTGGTACAAGGACGGCATGTTCCCGGCCATGCACCTCGATGCGGTGGAGGATCCTGAGACGGGCGCGGTGGTCAAGCCGGGCCAGGACTACTACCTGAAGCCCATGAACTGCCCGTTCCACAACCTCATCTTCCGGGCCCGCGCGCGCAGCTACCGCGAGCTCCCGCTGCGACTCGCCGAGTTCGGCACCGTCTACCGCTACGAGAAGAGCGGCACGCTCTCGGGCCTCACCCGGGTGCGCGGCCTGACCCAGGACGACGCGCACATCTACGTCACCGACGAGCAGGTGAAGGACGAGATCAAGCGCCAGCTGGAGTTCGTCTTCTCGACGCTGCGCGCCTACGGCCTCGACGACTTCTATCTCGAGCTGTCGACGCGGGATCCCGAGAAGTCGGTGGGCACCGAGGAGCAGTGGGCGGAGGCCGAGCAGACCCTGCGCGAGGTCGGCGAGGAGTCGGGGCTCGAACTGGTCGCCGATCCCGGAGGAGCGGCGTTCTACGGCCCCAAGATCTCCGTGCAGGCGCGAGACGCGATCGGACGCACCTGGCAGCTCTCGACCGTGCAGCTCGACTTCAACCAGCCGGAGCTGTTCGAGCTCGAGTACGCCGCCGCCGACGGGACCCGCAAGCAGCCGGTCATGATCCATCGCGCCCTGCTCGGATCGGTGGAGCGCTTCTTCGCCATCCTGCTCGAGCACTACGCCGGCGCGTTCCCGGTCTGGCTCTCGCCGGTGCAGGTGGTCGGCATCCCGGTCGCCGAGCAGTACGGCGAGTACCTCGACGGGATCGTCGCGCGGCTGCGCGAGCGCGGGGTGCGCGCCGAGGTGGACCACGGCGACGACCGCATGCCGAAGAAGATCCGCACGCACACCAAGGCCAAGGTGCCCTTCCAGCTCATCGCGGGCGAGGAGGATCGCGCCGCCGGCTCGGTCAGCTTCCGATTCCGCGACGGCACGCAGATGAACGGGGTGCCCGTCGACGAGGCGATCGAGCGGATCGTGCGATCGATCGCGACGCACGAGCAGGTCTCCACCGCCTGGGCGGAGTAGACGCGTGGACCGGACGGAGGATCTCGGCAGCACCGCTGCCGTAGGCACACCGGATGAGATGGAGCGCCTGTGGGTGCCGCATCGCATGGTGTACGTGGCGGATCACCATCAGCCGGGGCGCGCGGACTGCCCGTTCTGCGCGGCGCCCGAGAGCCGCGACGAGGACGCCCTGATCGTCGCGCGCGGGCGAACCGCCTATGTGCTGCTCAACCTGTTCCCCTACAACAACGGCCACATGCTCGTCTGCCCCTACCGGCACATCTCGCAGTACGACGAGGCGTCGCCCGAGGAGGTCGCGGAGATCGGGGAGCTGACCCAGGTCGCCATGCGCGTGGCCCGCGAGGTGATGAACTGCGACGGCTTCAACATCGGCATGAACCAGGGGGAGATCGCGGGGGCGGGGATCGCCGCGCACCTGCATCAGCACATCGTGCCGAGGTGGGCGTCGGACGCGAACTTCTTCCCGATCATCGCCAAGACGAAGGCGCTGCCGCAGCTGCTGGGCGACGTGCGCGAAGCGATCGCGGCGGCGTGGCCGCACCCCTAGCGCGCACCTCCTAGACTTATCTACCGATTCGACTTTCAGGAAAGAGGAGCTCCCGTGTCCGGACACTCCAAGTGGGCGACGACCAAGCACAAGAAGGCCGTCATCGACGCGAAGCGCGCCAAGGCGTTCGCGAAGTACATCAAGAACATCGAGGTGGCGGCGCGCATCGGCGGCGCCGATATCGCGGGCAACCCGACGCTCGCCGATGCCGTGCACAAGGCGAAGAAGAACTCCGTGCCCGGCGACAACATCGACCGCGCCATCAAGCGCGGCGCCGGCCTCACCGGCGACGCGGTCGAGTACACGACCATCATGTACGAGGGCTACGGCCCGAACGGCGTGGCCCTCATGATCGAGTGCCTCACCGACAACAAGAACCGCGCCGCCGCCGAGGTGCGCACGGCGCTCAGCCGCAACGGCGGCACCCTCGCCGACCCGGGCAGCGTGGCCTACAACTTCGCGCGCAAGGGCGTCATCACGGTGCCCGCCGAGGGCACCACCGAGGACGACGTGCTCACCGCCGTGCTCGAGGCCGGCGCCGAGGAGGTCAACCCGACCCCCAACGGAGAGGCGTTCGAGGTCGTCACCGAGGCATCGGATCTGGTCGCCGCCCGCTCCGCGCTCGTCGACGCCGGCATCGACTACGACTCGGCCGATGCCGAGTTCGTGCCCAACCTCAAGGTCGAGATCGACGCGGACACCGCACGCAAGGTGTTCCGCCTGATCGACGCACTCGAGGACAGCGACGACGTGCAGAACGTCTTCTCGAACTTCGACCTGAGCACCGAGGTGCAGGCCGAGCTCGAGAACGACGAGTAGCGCGATTCGCGGGGCTGCGCCGTGAGGATCATCGGGATCGACCCCGGCCTGACCCGCTGTGGTGTGGGGATCGTGACCGCCGGCGCCTCGCGCAAGGTGTTCTTCGAGCATGTCGAGGTGCTCACGAGCACCGCCGATACGCCGCTGCCGGAGCGGATCCACCGCATCGGCTCGAGCATCGAGCGCCTGCTCGACGGGGAGAAGCCCGCGAGCATCGCACTCGAGCGCGTCTTCGCCCAGGACAACGTCGCGAGTGTGATGGGCGTCGCCCAGATCAGCGGTGTGGTCATGTATCTGGCGCAGCAGCGCGGGATCCCCGTGGCCCTCTACACCCCCAACGAGGTGAAGGCGCAGGTCACGGGGTACGGCAGCGCCGACAAGGCGCAGGTGACGACGATGGTGACCCGGCTGCTGGGCCTCGCGGCCCCGCCGAAGCCCGCCGACGCCGCCGACGCGCTCGCGCTGGCGATCACGCACGCCTGGCACCTCGGGCGGGGCGGTGCGGCGGGTCGCATGGAGCGCTTCGACCGCCCGTCCGCGACGCCCGGGGGCGAGACGCCCGCGCAGCGGGCCTGGCGCGAGGCGGAGTCGAAGCTCGGCCGGCGACGCGGCGCTCGCACCTGAGCGCGGATCAGCGGGCGCCTGTCGGCCCGTCGCGGTCCGCGTCGTCGCCCGCCTCCCCATCGCGATCGATCGGCTCCTCCGGGAGGGTGATCGCGCCCGTGTGCAGCGCCTCCTCGATCGCCTGCTCGACCTGCCGCTGACGCCGCAGGCGGATCCTGCTGAGCGCGCGCTGCTCCGGCAGGCTCCACCCGAAACGCACGGAGAGCAGCCGGACCGCCGCGGTGACCACGACGCAGACGATCCCCGCGACGAACACCTCGACGCCGAACGCCTGGAGCACGACGAGCACGGCGACGCCGGCGAGGCTCGCGACGGCGTAGAGCGATCCCACGTGCATGAGTCCGATGGGGATGTTGAGCATCAGGTCGCGGAGCACGCCGCCGCCGACCGCGGCGACCGTCCCGATGAAGATCGCGGGAATGACGGGAAGACCCATCGCGAGGGCCTTGGTCACCCCGATCGCGCCGAACATGCCGATGCTCAGCGCGTCGAGCAGCGTGATGACCGGATCCACCTTCTGCAGCAGTCGCGGCAGCAGCATGCCGATGAAGGCGGCGCCCGTCGCGACGAGGAGGTAGTGGTTCACACTGAGGGTCGCCGGTGCGATGCCGAGCAGGATGTCGCGGAGGAACCCGCCCCCGATGCCGGATGCGATCCCGATGATCGCCACCCCCAGCAGATCGATGCGCTTGAAGCCCGCGGCGAAGAGCGCGCCCTGCAGGCTGCCCACGCCGACCGCGACCAGGTCGACTGCGAGCGGGATGTGAAAGGTGTCGGCGAGCACCCGACCATTCTCCCGCATGCGGGATAATCGTGGTGTGCCCCTGTATCGCGAAGAAGGCGTGGTGCTCCGCACGCACAAACTGGGCGAGGCGGACCGCATCGTGACCCTGCTGACCCGCGGCCGCGGTCTGCTGCGTGCAGTGGCGAAGGGCGTGCGCCGCACCTCGTCGAAGTTCGGCGCGAGGCTGGAGCCGTTCATGGTCGCCGACATCCAGTGCTTCGAGGGCCGCACGCTCGACACGATCACGCAGGCGGAGACGCTGGGAGCGTACGGGCCGTCGATCAGCGCGGACTACGACCGGTACCGCGCGGGCAGCGCGATCGTGGAGACCGCGGAGCGACTGGCGGAGGGAGAGACCTCGCGCGAGTTCTACGCGCTGCTCGTGGGCGCGCTGCGCACGCTCGCCGGCGGCCGGATCCCGCCCGATCTCGTGCGCGACGGCTATCTGCTGCGCGCGATGTCGCTCGCCGGCTGGACTCCCGGCTTCGAGACCTGCGTGCGCTGCGGCGCGCCCGGTCCGCACACGGCTGTGGCCGTGCAGCTCGGCGGCGTGGTCTGCGAGACGTGCCGGCCTCCGGGCTCGCCGCGGCTCGATCCCGGGAGCATCGCACTGCTCTCGGCGCTGCTGGCCGGGGACTGGGATGCGGCGCTCGCCTCGTCGGAGCGGGAGCGCGCGCAAGCGGCGGGCATCGCGGCGGCCTACACGCAGTGGCATCTCGAGCGCGGTCTGCGCTCCTTCAGCGCTCCGCGGGCATAAACTTTCACGCATGCCCCAAGCCCCCGACACCCTCGTCCCGGTCGACTGGACCGGCGAGCAGCCGCCCCGCTTCACCGGACCGCCGCCGCAGCACGTGGCGATCGTGATGGACGGCAACGGCCGCTGGGCCAACCGGCGGGGCCTGCCGCGCGTGGAGGGGCACCGCATGGGGGAGCAGGCGCTGCTCGATGTGGTCGCCGGGGCCATCCAGGCGGGCGTGCAGCATCTGAGCGTGTACGCCTTCTCCACCGAGAACTGGCGGCGCTCACCCGACGAGGTGCGTTTCCTCATGGGCTTCAACCGCGACGTGCTGCGCCGCCGGCGGGCGCAGCTCGACGCCTGGAACGTTCGGATGCGCTGGGCCGGCCGCAAGCCGCGTCTCTGGGGCTCGGTGATCAGCGAGTTGCAGGCCTCGGAGCGGGCCACCGCGCGCAACACCGGGCTGACGCTCACGATGTGCGTCAACTACGGCGGGCGCAACGAGCTCACGGACGCGATGCGGTCCATCGCGGCGGACGTGAAGGCGGGCCGGCTGTCGCCCAACGGGATCACCGAGCGCACGATCGAGCGCCACCTCTACGTGCCCGAGCTGCCGGACGTCGACCTCTTCCTGCGCAGTTCCGGCGAGCAGCGCACGAGCAACTTCATGCTCTGGCAATCGGCTTACGCCGAGATGGTGTTCCTCGACACGCTCTGGCCCGACTTCGGACGGCGGGAGCTGTGGCGCGCGATTCAGATCTACCACTCGCGCGACCGGCGCTTCGGCGGCGCCGTGGATCAGCCCGAGGACTGACGGGGCTGGCCGGGGTGTGGCTCGAGGAGGAGATGACGGGGCGCGGCCCGAGGGCTGACGTCGGGGTACGGTCGGGTGACGGTGAGAACCGCGCGGTGGCGGCAGCACGCAGAACACCCGTCAGAACACCATTCAGAACATCGGTGCGGAGTCATCCTCGAGCGCGAAACGGACCGCGCGGACCGATCTGAGCACAGCTGAGCGCGCCGGTTCCGGGGGTTCTTCGCGCCGACCGCCGCGACGAGGCATGTGGAGCCTCTCCGGTCGGTCGACGTAGCTCCTCCCGGCGGGGCTCGTCCATCGGAGCTCCCCGCCCTGCTGCTGCACCACCCGCCACTCGGAGTGATGCTTCAGCACGTGGTGGCCGCGGCAGAGGTGGGCGAGGTTGTCGGTCGAGGTCGCGCCCCCGAGGGCGGCGTCTACGGTGTGGTCGAGATCGCAGCGGGATACCGGCACACGGCAGCCCGGGAATCTGCAGCGGCGATCCCTCGCGCCCAGGGTGCGCCGCATCTGCTCGCTGGGACGATATCGCTCCACGCGGATCACCTCGCCGGTGACGGACTCGACGAGCACCCGGTTCCACTCCGCCGCGGCACCGGCGACGCGCCGGGCAGCGCCGCCGTCGATCGCGCCGTATCCCAGCAGTTCGCAGGCCGGCCTCGCCGAGGACCGATCGCGCGCTGGAACATCGGTTCGGCCGTGGTCCGGATCGTCGGCCCGATAGTCCATTCGGCGGCCTGTTCGGCGGTCTGTTCCGGGGTCTGCTCGGTCGTCGGTTCGGCGGTCTGCTTGCTCGCCGGTCGCGTCGTACGTTCCGTCGTCCACTCGGTTGCAGCTTCGGTCGTCTGTCCGGCCGGCTGTTCCGTCGTCTGCTCGGGCGTCCTTTCCACGGGCCGGCCCGGGCTCGACCGTCTCGACCGGGATCACGAGTTGCACGCGCGCCCGTACGGACTCCGCGGCGTCACCGGCGAAGAGCGCCTGCTCGTCGGAGGCGAGCAGGAGATCGGCCAGTACGTCCGCCCGCAGCTGGTCTCGGGTGCGCGAGCCGGCGCCGGTGCCGGTATTCGCGCGGGTGTCGGCGTCGGTGCCGCCGTCAGCGTGGGTTCCGGTGTCCGCGTGGGCGCGGCCGTCAGCGTGTATGCCCGCGTGAATGCCGATGCCGATGCCCGTGTCGGCGTCGAGCGAGGGCGCCGCCACGCCCGCTCCGCCGAGGTCGCGCACCACCCGTTCTCCGCGCTCGCACGCCTGCGCGAGACGGGTGATCCGATCGAACGCGGCGTGCGCCTCGACGGCGGGAAGACGGGCGAGCAGCAGCGCCATGCCGTCGTCCTCGTCGACGAGCGCCACCTGACGGCGAGCACGGGCCTCCCGGCGCCGCTCCTCGATGTGGGTCTCGGCCCAGGACTCCGCGAGCACCCGGGCGGTCGCGCGCAGGCGATTCGGGGTCTCCCGGACGGCCGTCTCGAGCGCCTCGAGCACGTAGCCCGCTCGGCGCGCGACGGTCTGCGGGGCGTCGCCCGGACCGATCACCGTGCCCGCCTCGACGATCACCCGGGCGTGGGCGTAGGCGATCTCACCGCGATCCATCGCCTCGTGGACGGCGCGGTAGTCGTTCGTGAGACTGTGCGCGAGACTCATCTGCTGCTCGACGAGGTGCTCGCTCTGGCCGAGCGCCGTCGCGAACTCCGCCCGCAGCGAGCGGTAGGCGATCTCGCGGCTTCGTCCCGATTCCGCGGTCTCCACCACCTGCTCGAGCGCCGCCGCCATCAGCGTCACCCGGGCCGCGTCCATCGCACGCTGCCGACGCTCGAGCATCTCGATCACGCCGAGCGCCTCACCATAGGGGTGGGGGCCGGGTCCCGGATCGAGGAACGAGGTGTGCATGGGGATATTGCATCAGCGACCACTGACATTGACGGCCCGGACCGGTGCGCCCGCCGCCCCGTCGCGCCGATATCTCGGTATCCGACAAACCGGACCCGGAATCGTTGGTGAGCTCGCTCCAAGGATGTGTGCTGAATGTCCCGCACGAGGTGGTCCGAGAAGAGGGCCTTCAGTCGAGGGTCCGAATCCGACGGGTGCAACGGCGGTGTCGATTGCGGCCCGTGTGGATACGGCGGGGTCGATCGCAGCCCGAATGCGATACGGCCACCGCACCATTGCGTGCAGCGAGCGCGGATACTGCGCAGTCGATCGCGGCGCGCGTTCTATGCCGCTCGGTCGACTACGACGGGTGATCGCAGGCAGCACGGTCGACTACGACGGGCGATCGCAGGCAGCTCGACCGATTGCGATGGGTCATCACACCCAGCTCGGCCGATTGCGGCGCATCGGCGAGAGCAGCGCGACGGATCTCCCGGGCGCGGGCCCCGCGTGCGCCGTGACGCTGGAACTCCAGGGCCGCGGGACTGCAGGGCCGCGGGACTGCAGGGCCGCGGCACTGCACCCCCAGCGCGCCACGTGAGAGAATGGGTGGGATATGACTTCCCAGACACTGACCGATGCACGCCTGCGCATCGGCCCCCTCGAGCTCGAGGTGCCCGTCGTGCTCGCGCCGATGGCAGGCATCACCAACACGGCGTTCCGGCGGCTCTGCCGCGAGTACGGCGCCGGTCTCTACGTGAGCGAGATGATCACGAGCCGCGCCCTCGTCGAGCGCACCCCCGCATCGCTCCGCCTCATCAAGCATCACGAGAGCGAGACCCCGCGCTCCATCCAGCTCTACGGGGTGGACCCACGGACCGTCTCGGAGGCGGTCCGCTTCCTGGTGGATCAGGATCTGGCGGACCACATCGACCTCAACTTCGGCTGCCCGGTGCCCAAGGTGACCCGCAGAGGCGGCGGCTCGGCGCTGCCGTGGAAGAGCGACCTGTTCCGGGCCATCGTCGAGGGAGCCGTGCGGGCGGCCGGTCCGATCCCGCTCACGGTGAAGATGCGCAAGGGGATCGACGCGGACCACCTCACGTACCTCGACGCGGCTCGCGCCGCGGAGGGCGCCGGCGTGGCCGCGATCGCGCTGCACGGACGCACCGCCAACGAGTTCTACTCGGGGCAGGCGGACTGGAGCTCCATCGCGAGGCTCAAGGAGGCGGTGACGAGCGTGCCGGTGCTCGGCAACGGCGACATCTGGTCGGCAGACGACGCGATCCGCATGGTCCGCGAGACGGGCTGCGACGGTGTCGTGGTGGGCCGCGGCTGCCTGGGTCGCCCCTGGCTCTTCGGCGACCTCGCGGCGGCGTTCCGCGCCGAGGCCGGCGAACTGAGCCGGGAGGAGGCGAACGCGGCCCTCGCGAAACCTCCGCTCGGCTTCGTCATGGACGCGATGCGGCGGCACACCGAGCTGCTGGTCGAGTTCTTCGACGGCGAGGAGGATCGGGCCTGCCGCGACATCCGCAAGCACGTGGCCTGGTACTACAAGGGCTACGGCGTGGGCGGAGACACCCGCCGGGCCCTCGCCGCGGTCGAGTCCCTGGCGCAGATGGACGAGATCTTCGCCACCATGGACGCCTCCATGCCCTATCCCGGCGAGGGCGCCGAGGGGCAGCGGGGCCGAGCCGGGAGCCCGAAGCGCGTGCACCTGCCCGACGGCTGGCTCGACAGCCGCACCAGCGACAGCGCCGACCGGGCCGCCGTCGCCGAGGGCGAACGCGTCGACGGGGGCTCCGACGGTGGCTGAGACGCTGCTGCGGCAGGATCCCGCGCCCGCCCTCGGATACTCGCCGACGGATTCCGAGCGCTTCCTGCCTGAGCACCACAGCGGGACGCGCACCGATTTCGCGCGGGATCGCGCCCGCGTGCTGCACTCCAGCGGCTGGCGCCGCCTCGCCGCGAAGACCCAGGTGCTGAGCCCCGCCGCGGGCGTCGATTTCGCGCGGAATCGGCTGACGCACTCCCTCGAGGTCGCCCAGATCGGCCGCGAGCTGGCGGTGGCGCTCGGTGTCTCGCAGGATGTCGTCGACACGGCGTGCCTGGCTCACGATCTCGGCCATCCGCCCTTCGGCCACAACGGCGAGAACGCCCTGAACGAGTGGATGGCCGGCTTCGGGGGATTCGAGGGCAACGCGCAGACGCTGCGCATCCTGACGAGGCTCGAGCCGAAGCACTTCTCGCCGGACGGCACGAGCGTGGGGCTCAACCTGACGCGGGCGACCCTCGACGCGAGCTGCAAGTACCCGTGGGCGCTGGCGGAGGCCGCCCCGGGCAGCGCCAAGTTCGGCTACTTCGAGAGCGACGCCGAAGTGTTCCACTGGCTGCGCGAGGGCGCGCCGGAGCGCCGCAAGTGCATCGAGGCCCAGATCATGGATCTCTCGGACGACATCGCCTATTCGGTGCACGACTTCGAGGACGCGGTCGTCAGCGAGCACATCGACCCCGAGATCCTCACCGCCCGCTCGGGCCACTCGGCGCTGATCCGCGCCGTCGCGGGGTGGGCGGACGGGCGGTTCAGCGCCGACGAGCTCGGTGCGGCCTACGACCGGATGGCGGCCGGCGCCAACTGGCTGACCCGCTGGGACGGATCCCGTCGCGATCAGGCCCAGCTGAAGAACTTCACCAGCGACATGATCGGCCGGTTCGCGCGAGCGCCGATCCAGGCCACCCTCGAGGCGGCCGACGGGCGTCCGCTGGCCCGCTACGGCACGGATCCCGATGCTCCGGCCGAGCTGCTCGTGCCGCGCGAGATCCGCGCGGAGATCGCGGTGCTGAAGGGGATCGTCGCGGCCTTCGTGATGCAGAGCGGACGCCGGCAGCCCACCTACCGCCGCCAGCGCAGCCTGCTCATCGAACTGCTGCACACCCTGTGGGAGTCGGGCGCGAGCGAACTCGAGCCGGCGTACGCCGCCGACCTGCGATCGGCCGGATCCGAGGCCGAGGCGCGGCGTGCCGTGGTCGACCAGGTGGCGTCGCTGACCGACCAGTCGGCCATCGCCTGGTACCGCCGGCTGTGCGATGCGCCGTTGGCCTAGGACGACCCCGACGCCTCTCGACCCCACCGCGTCGGCTCCTCCCGGCCCCGGATCCCGCGCCCACTAGACTTCCCCCTATGGCAGGTCGGATCCGCGCGAGCGATGTCGAAGAGGTGAAGCGTCGCACCAATCTCGCCGATCTCGTGGGCGACTACGTGACCCTCAAGAACGCCGGTATCGACTCGATGAAGGGCCTCTGCCCGTTCCACGACGAGCGCAGCCCGAGCTTCCACGTGCGGCCCGCGCTCGGCTACTACCACTGCTTCGGCTGCGGTGAGTCGGGCGACGCCTTCACCTTCCTGCAGCGCATGGACCACCTCACCTTCACCGAGTCGGTCGAGCGCCTCGCGGCGCGCATCCACTACGTGCTCACCTACGAGGAGGGAGGGGTGCGGCGGGAGGAGGGCCCGAACCGCGCCCGGCTGCTCGCCGCCAACCAGGCCGCCGCGGAGTTCTTCACGGCGCAGCTCGCCGGAGAGGAGGGCGCCGCCGGGCGCGAGTTCCTGACGCAGCGGGGCTTCGACGCCGCCGCCTGCGAGCGATTCGGCGTCGGCTACGCGCCGCGCGGCTGGGACCACCTGACGAAGCACCTGCGCGCGCAGGGATTCACCCCGCAGGAGCTGGCGCAGTCGGGGCTGGTCTCCGAGGGCCAGCGCGGCGTCTACGACCGGTTCCGGGGACGCGTCGTCTGGCCGATCCGGGACACGAGCGGGCAGACGCTCGGCTTCGGGGCGCGGCGCCTCTACGACGACGACAACGGTCCGAAGTACCTCAACACGCCCGAGTCCCCGGTGTACCACAAGTCGCAGGTGCTCTACGGCCTCGATCTCGCGAAGCGCGGGATCTCCCGCGGCAAGCGGGCCGTGGTCGTCGAGGGCTACACCGACGTGATGGCCTGCCATCTCGCGGGGATCGACACCGCGGTCGCGACCTGCGGCACCGCGTTCGGCAAGGACCACATCGCGGTGCTGCGCCGCATCATGGGCGACGACTCGGCCGCCGAGGTGATCTTCACCTTCGACCCGGACGAGGCGGGTCAGAAGGCGGCTCTCCGCGCCTTCAGCGAGGAGAAGCGGTTCACCGCCCAGACCTACGTCGCCGTGGCCCCCGAGGGGCTCGACCCCTGCGATCTGCGGCTGCACCGCGGCGACGACGCCGTGCGCGAGCTCTTCACCCGCAAGGTGCCGCTGTTCGAGTTCGCGCTGCGCCAGTCGATCGCGCGCTTCGACCTGAACAGCGTCGAGGGCCGCGTTTCGGGGCTGCGGGCCGCTGCGCCCATCATCGCCGACATCAAGGATCCCTCGCTGCGGCCCGGCTACACGCGTGAGCTCGCCCGCATGCTCGGAATGGAGCTCGGCGAGGTGCAGCAGGCGGTTCGCGCGGTGGAGCGGGGTCCCCGCGACCGCGGGGGATCCCGCGAGCCGCAGGCTCTTCAGCAGCGCGCCCCGCAGCAGTCCTCCTCGCAGCCGCACCCCCGGAACGGCGGAGGCGGGGCCGGGCAGGATCCGTACGCGCCGTTCCCCGAAGCCGAACCCCCGACCGCGCCCCGGGCGACGCTCTCGAGCCTGCGGAACACGCCGACGACCTGGCTGGAACGGGACGCCCTGATGGCGATGCTGCAGCAGGGCGCGAGCGTCGGCGCCGAGCTGATGCAGCAGGCGGTGACCGCGCAGGTGATGGAGCCCGAGCTCCGGATCGTGCGCGATGCCGTGGCGGCCGCGCTGCCGGAGCTCGCCACGCCCGGCTGGCTCGACGCCGTGCTGGCCGCCACGCCCGACAGCCACCGGGGTCTCGTACGGGAACTCGCGATCGCCCCGATGCCGCAGCGGCGCCCGGAGCAGCTCGCGGCCTACGCGCGCGACGTGGTGATCTCGCTGCTCGACCGGGATCTGCTCGCGCTCAAGCGGGAACTGCTCGCCCGGCTGCAGCGCATCGGCGACCACACCGACCCCGGTGCGAGGCGCATCCAGGAGCAGCTCGTGGCGCTCGAGGCGGCGCGGCGCGGCCTGCGAGAGGAGTAAACTCTTCAGGCATGGCCAAGCCCGTCGTCGAAGCCGATCCGATCATCCGAGTCTCAGATCTGTCGCTGTCCTACCCGGCGCACGCGGGCGGGCGGGAGTTCGAAGCCGTGGAGGGCGTGAGCTTCGACCTGGCCCGCGGCGGGGTGATGGCCCTGCTGGGGGAGAGCGGCTCGGGCAAGTCGACGCTGGCGCGATTCCTGGCCGGACGCGCCGATGACGCCGGCGAGAAGTCCGGGCGGATCAGGCTCACGGGCGGCGCCGCGAGCGTCATGGATCTCTCCATGCGGCGTCTCGGCCGCCGCACCCGCGCGAGGCTCACCGCCTACGTCGGTCACCTCGCGCAGGACGCGGGAGCGACGCTCACCCCGGAGCTCAACGTGGGGGACATCCTCCTCGAGCCGATCGTGGAGCGCAGCAAGCGGTTCGACCGGGAGGCGCTCGGCGAGCGCATCGCCGAGATGATGGACATCGTCGCGCTGCCCCTCGCCAAGCTGCAGGAGTACCCCTACGAACTCTCGAAGGGACAGCGTCAGCGCGTCGCGGTGGTGCGCTCGCTCATGCTCGATCCGACGCTGCTCATCGCCGACGAGCCCACGCTCGGGGTCGACGCGAACAACCGCCCCAAGATCGTCGAGCTGCTGCGCTGGTACCGCGAGCGCACCGGCGCGACCCTGCTGCTCATCAGCCACGACATCGGCATGCTCGAGGCCCTCGTCGAGGATGTGCTGGTGATGCAGCACGGGCGCACGGTGGGTCACGGCGACATCAACGAGATCTTCCGGCACGCGGATCACGGCTACGTGCAGCTGCTCGCGCAGGCGCTGCGCGCCACCGCCTACGACGAGATCGCCGAGGAGTAGCGGCGCCGGGCGGGCGCTCCGCGGCGACCCGCCCGGGACCGCGGCACCGATTTGCAGAGCCATTTCCGCTCTTGCTAAGATAGAGGGGTTGCTTCGGCAATGATCCCCTGTAGCTCAGTTGGCAGAGCGCTTGACTGTTAATCAGGATGTCGCTGGTTCGAGCCCAGCCGGGGGAGCGATCGAGCCCCTACCGCGAGGTAGGGGCTTTTCGCTACCCGGAGGAGACCCGATGACGCAGACGCAGCATCCCGGTACCGGTGCGGGCGGGGGCGACGGTGCTGATGCGGACACGCGCGGGCGCATCTTCGCGGTGGAGCCGTACGGTGCTCCCGAGGTGCACGGCACGGCCTGGCTCGCGCCCGGCTCAGTCGTCGTGGGGGACGTGACGATCGGAGCGGACAGCAGCGTCTGGTACAACGCCGTGGTGCGGGGCGACTCCAACTCCGTGCGCATCGGCGAGCGCAGCAATCTGCAGGACGGGGTCGTCGTGCACACCCAGCGCGGCGAGGGCGGGGCCGCCCTGATCGGCGACGACGTCTCCGTGGGACACAACGCCGTGCTGCACGGGGCCAGCATCGGGAACGGGTGCCTCATCGGGATGAACGCCACGGTGCTGAGCGGAGCCGTGGTGGGCGAGGGGTGCCTCGTCGCCGCCGGCGCCCTGGTGCCGCAGGGAGCGGTGATCCCGCCGCACTCCCTCGTCGCGGGAGTCCCCGGGCGCGTGGTGCGCGAATTGCGGGAGGCGGATCGCGAAGCCGTGC
>NZ_JAIVPF010000019.1:0-30236 GCF_053528595.1 Leucobacter sp.
AGTTCTCCGAGCTGCGTGTCCGTCATCCGCGCGAGTCCTTCTCCGTTGTGCCGGCGCCTCCCGTCCCGTTCGGAGCGAGGGGCGCCGTGCGCCGTGCGATCGTCCGGAAGCGAACGATCGATGATTTGATTATGTCTGCCATAAGTTTTTGAACTAGAACATATGACGGTATATTTCATCGAGTTTCTTCATATAAATATGTAACGAAACGTCATCACACATATATCCGTGCTCGAATTCAATAGAAATACGAGTACAGATCCAGTCCGGCGACCCCGGACCCCGACAAGGAGGCACCATGCCAATCACCCAGGAAGCCGCGATCCCCGACGGGCATCGGCCCGTCGGCTCATCAGGTCTCATCGTCTCGGAACTCGGCGTCGGCGCGAGCACCTTCGGGCGCTCGGGCATGCGCGCGCAGGGCGCCGCGCAGGTCCAGGCGATCGTCGACCGCGCGATCGATCTCGGTGTCACCTACTTCGATCTCGCGGAGGGCTACGGGGACGAGGTCGGTCTCAGCGAGCGGCTCTTCGGCGACGCGCTCAGGGGTCGCCGCGAGCAGGTGGTCATCGGCACCAAGTTCGGCCGGTCGCTCCGGGAGACGCACGGACCGGCCTACTCCCTGACCGGATCCCGGAAGTACATCCTGACCTCCGTGGAGGAGTCGCTGCGCCGACTCGGCACCGACTACATCGACCTCTACCAGATCCACTTCCCCGATGCCCGAACCCCGATCGACGAGACCCTCTCCGCGCTCACCGATCTCGTACGCGCGGGCAAGGTCCGCTACATCGGCGCATCGAACTTCGCCGCGTGGCAGATCGCCGACGCCCACCATCTCGCCGAGGCGGCGGGGCACGCTGCGTTCGTCTCGACGACGGACGAGTACAACCTGCTGTGGCGGAGACCCGAGGAGGAGCTCATCCCCGCCCTGCAGCGCTTCGGGCTCGGACTCATCCCCTACTTCCCCCTGCAGAACGGCCTGCTCACCGGGAAGTACTCGGCCCGGCACGCACCCGAGGGCGCGAAGATCACGAACCTCAAGCGCAACCTGCTGCGGGAGGCCCCGTGGGAGGCTCTCGCACGCTTCGAGTCGTTCGCCGCGGAGCGCGGCATCACCCCGGCCGCCGCCGCGCTCGGGTGGCTTCTGGCGCAGCCGACGGTGGCGAGCGTCATCGCGGGTGTCACCGTCCCCGAGCAGCTCGACGAGAACCTCGCGGCCAGCCGTTGGGTGCCGACCGCCGACGAGGAGCGGGAGCTGCGCACCCTCCTCCCCGGTTCCCTGAGCGGGGGACCGGGCCGGGTCGTCACGGACGATGGAGCGGAGTCGTGAGCGGCGCAGGAGCGGGGACCGCACTCGGAAGCGAGCCCCGCCCCGCGGTCTCCGGGCGCTCCGGAGCACCCGCCGGTCGACCGCTCCCGTCTCCCCTCGTCGACCTCGAGGCGCTGCTGGCCGCGTCGGCCGAGCGCCCCCACCGACTGATCGAGATCGGCGCGGAAGCGGCATCGGAACCCGATACCGAGCCGCTCGTACCCGGCGCGCTCCGCCTGCGGATGGCCGACTTCGCTGGGCCGGAGACCGCCACCACCGGGCGGCAGCCGCTGCCGGACCACGCCCGGCTCGCGGACGCTCTGACCGCGGCCGGCATCGCGCCCGGCACCGCGCTGCTGCTGTACGCGCGGGAGGCCTCGGCGCTCAGCATCGCCGCTCGCGGATGGGTGACCCTGCGCTGGGCGGGGGTGATCGACGTGCGGGTCCTCCGGACCCCGCCCGCCCGCCGCACCGCCGAGCTCGCCGCGTGGGTCGCCTCGTCCTCCTCGCAGCCGCTCCGCGCGGCTCCGGCGGCGTTCGTCCCGGACGGCACCGTCGTGGCGACGACGGCGCAGGTCGCCGCTCGCTCCGCGGAGACGCTGCTCATCGACGCCCGGAGCCCCGAGGCCTACGGGGGCGACGGTTCCCACATCCCGGGCGCGCGCAAGCTCCCCACCGGACTGCTCGTCGACGGTACCGGCGTGAGAACTCCGGAGGAGGTCCGTGCCGCCTATCGCTCCGTGCTCGGCATCGCTCCGGAGCAGCACGAGATCATCCTGTCGTGCGGCAGCGGGATCTCGGCCAGCCTCCAGGCGCTCGCGCTCGCCTCGGCCGGAGTCGCCGCCCCGGTCTACATCGGATCCTGGTCGGAGTGGAGCAAGGTCGAACGATAGCATCGCACGATATCATTCGTGATATACGCGACAGTATGCTCGGTGCAACCAGGAGTATTTTATGGCATTTGAACGTAAATACAGCGACGAAGTGCGCACCGCATCCGTCGAAGAGGTGTTCCGACGCCGACGCGCCGAGCCCGGCAACCGCGCCATCATCCGGGAGGTCGCCGAGGAGTTCGACGTGGGGCCGCAGTCGCTGCGGCAGTGGATCGCCAGGCACGACGACGGCAGCTACGACTTCGACGATGCGCCGTCGCCCGCCGTGTCGCTGAGCAAGCAGGATCTGCTGCACCGGATCGCCGAGCTCGAGCAGCGCATCGCGACGCTCGAGGAGGACAACCGCAGCCTGACCCGCGTCGTCGCGATGTTCGCGGATCAGCTGCGCCCGGCGTCCCCCTGACGGGTCCTCGTAAGACTTCTCAACAGCGGACCGGGGACGCGGCCGGGGACGCGGGGACGCTTGCTACAGTGTGCGGACGCGATGCGCGTCGGCGCTCCGCCGGCGGCCCGCCCGCCCGATCAGGAGGCATTCGGATGGAAGACAGCGTCATCGTCGCGAGCCGGCTGCACGGCGAGTTCACCGATACCCGCGGACGCTACCGGCTGCGCGGCGAGGGCTTCGAGCTGCTGTCCGACGGGTCGCCGCTCAGCGGGGGTCCCGGCGAGGCCGCGAGCGCGATCGACCTCCTCGTCGCCTCGCTCGTCTCCTGCGCGCTCAACGCCTTCAGGCAGGATCTGCTCGGCGAGGGCGAGGGCGATCGACGCGTCGAGATCTTCGCCCGCGTCGAGCGGAGCGTCGACGCGCGCACGCTCGGCACACTCGTCATGGAGTGCTTCATCGACAGCGACGGCGAGGATCCCGTGAGCCCGGACCGGCTCGTCGAGGAGTACAAGCGGCGCTGCCGGATCTACAACGCCCTCAAGGACGACCTGCCCGTGGAGTTCGTCATCCACGGCTCGGACGACGCGGGCTGGTAGTCCGTTGCGGCCCGCGGATGCGCTGCTGTTCCGTCCCGGGGCGGATCCCGCGGCGGCGACCCCGGTCTTCGTCGAGGTCGTCCCGTGGCGCACGCAGCCGGGCGATGCGTCCCTCTCCGCGCCCACGATCCCGGGTGCGCACCGCGCCGGCGTCCGCACCGTGTTCGCCGGCGTCCCGCGACCCGGCACCGGCCATCTGCCGCTCCCCGACCCGGCCTGCGTCCGAGCGACGGCGGCGCGCTGGCGAGCCGGCGTCCCGGCGCCACGCGACATCGTGCTCTTCACCAGGAGGGCCGAGGACCTCACCTCGGCCACACGGGCGTGGTTCATCCTCTCCTGGGCCGGCGTCGACGGCGTGCGGGTGATGCTCGGCGGCCTGCCCGCCTGGGTCGCGACCGGGGGCGCGCTGGGGGGTGCCGCGCGAGATCCGGCCTCCCGCACGCCGCGGCCGAAGCCCCGCATCCCGCATCGCGCGAGCACCGGACCACCTCCCGCACACGAGCGGGCGGGTGCGCGGTTCGTGCAGACGCTCGACGCCGACGGGGCCGCGGAGGTCGCGGTTCGGGGAACTCTCCTGGATGCCAGGCCCGCGGAGCACTACGCCGGGTTCCTCGACGACGAGCGCTCGGGGCACGTGCCCGGAGCGGTCTCCGCACCGGCGTCCGACCTGCTCGCCGCGGAGGGGTCGCTGCTCTCACCCCCGGCGCTCCGGCGGTGGTTCCTGGAGCACGGCGCGATCGGCTCCCATCCCGTGGCGGCCTACTGCCACGGGGGCGTCGCGAGTTCGTCCCTCGTCTTCGCCGCCGCGCTGCTCGGGCAGCGCGTCGACCTCTACGTCGACTCCTGGAGCGCCTGGGCGACGGACCCCGACCGGCCCGTGGCGCACGGCGCTGAACGCGGCGCCACGACGGGACCCGACGTCGGCTGCCTGGATCCGCTCACCGACGCGCGCTGAGCGCCGACATCAACCGCCGCTCGACCACCGCTGTCTCCTTTCGCCGGCACGCACCGCCAGATCGATCCGGTTCTCCGGCGGCGGCAGCGGACAGAGATACGCCGCGGCGAACGAGCACGGCGGAAGGTACGATCGGTTGAAGTCGAGCCGCACCGGCTGCGCCTGCCCGTGCCCCTGGGGCAGTTCGACATCGAGGAATCGGAACGATGAGGTCTCCGCTCCATTCGTCGCGTCGGAGAAGGTGACGTGCAGGCCCTGGCCGACACGGAATCCCAGGACGGAGTACTCTCGCCCATCGGCGCTGAACCGGATCCGTCCCGCCACGGGAAAGTCGGTGGAGCCGCCGTCGGCCTGCTGCACCCTGAGCGATCGAGGGGCGGGATCGAACGCACCCCCGATGTGCCACCTCGGATCCCAGTCGAAGGCGTCGATATCTTCGAGTGCTGCGCGCGCCGACGCGGCCGGATCGAACACACGCACAGCCAATGCGTCTTCGCGGGAGACGACTCGCACGAGGCGATCGCCGAGCGCTGCGGAGTCCCCCGCCGCGAGCGCGGAGTCGACTCCTTCGACCTCATGCGGGTGCACCCTCCCGACGGAGGCCGACCAGAGCCCGGTCAGTCCCTCGATTCTCCGGGGCTCGTCGTCGAGCCACACCGTCGAGACGGCTGCGGCGATGCCGTGCGGGGCGAGCGCAGCAGCGAGGCGACCGCGCCGCCAGGCCTCCCACCGATTCTTCTCACTCGACGGCCCTCCCTCCTCGAGCGCTCCGTCTTGCGAACGCGCGTTCACCGCGACTGTCATCAGAATCCCCTTCCCGGGTTCAGGATCCCAGCGGGATCGAATACGCGCTTGATGCCCTCGTGCAGCTCGACGGCCACGTCGCCGAGTTCCTTCCGGCCCCACGCTCGCTTCACGCTGCCGACGCCGTGCTCCGCGCTCACAGTCCCCCCGAACTCGAGCGCGAGGGCGAAGATCTCATCGGCGGCGACCTGCGCGGACGCCGCAAGATGTGCACGGCGTTCGGGGTCGTCGTCCTCCGGTACGAGGATGATGGGATGGAGATTGCCGTCACCCGCGTGGCCCATCGTGAAGATGCGGGTGCCGGTGCGCGCCGCGATCTCCTCGATGCGCTCGACAACGTGGGCGAGTCGGCTGACCGGAACCGCGATGTCCTCGATGAGCAGCCTGCCGAGGCGTTCGATCGATGGCAGCGCGAGGCGTCGGGTGCGGATCAGCAGGTCGGCTTCCGCGGGGTCGGCGGTCCGGTGGATCTCGGAGGCGAAGGGGCCGAGGAGCTCGGCGATACGCGCGGCCTCGGCCTGCGAGCCCCAGCCGTCCGCCTGAACGAGCAGGAACGCGTTGCCGCGCAGACTGTAGTCGGTTCCCGTCGCCGCGTCGATGGCGCGAAGCGTGGCCGCATCGAGGAGCTCGCAGAGACTCGGAGTCACGTCCGAACCGAGCAGCGCGACCGCCGCCTCGGCAGCAGCATTGATTGAGGGGAAGTAGGCCGCGAGCGTCACGGTGTCGCGCGGGATCGGCTGCAGCGCCACCGCCGCTTCCACGACCACGGCGAGCGTGCCCTCCGAACCCGTGATCAACGAAACGAGGTCGAACCCGACCACCCCCTTCGTCGTCGGTGCTCCGGTGCGCAGTGTGCGGCCGTCTCCGGTCACGACCGTGAGCGCGCGGATCGCGTCGCGCGTCACCCCGTACTTGACCGCGTGGAAGCCGCCGGCGTTCGTCGCGATGTTGCCGCCGATCGACGAGATCTCGACGCTCGCGGGATCGGGAGCGTACTGCAGTCCGTGGGCGGCAGCGGCGGAGTCGAGCTCTGCCGCGGACACTCCCGGCTCGACGACCGCGATCTGATCGACGGCGTCGATCTCCACGATGCGATCGAGCCGCGACATATCGAGTACGATCCACCCGCTCCCCGCTGCAGCTCCCCCCGCGAGTCCGCTCCCCGCCCCCCGCGTCGCCACGGGCGTCCCGAAAGCGGATGCCGTGCGGAGCGCATACGCGACGCCGTTTCGGTTCAGCGCGCGGATCACCGCGACCGGTGAGCCGTCGACGGACGAGGACGACCGGTCGCGGATCGGGCCCGACGTCGGCTCGTCGATCTCGAGGTCCGCGGATTCTCCGAGCGCTGCGAGGAGAGCAGTCTCCGCTCCGGTCCCTTGCGATGTCGCCGCACTCCCGTGCCGGCCTCTCTCGGGCTGCGCCATCTCTCGGCCTCTCTTCCGCGCTCGCGGACGGAGCGCCTGATCTGCTCGGACACGCATCGAGCGATCCGATCTCCGACACTAGGATCGCTTCTCCCGGATGTCCAAGAAGTTCCCTCGATGGGCATCCATCGCCGATCAGTATCAATCGGCGATGACCAATGATCGCGCCGATCCTCGGCCCATATCCCCTGCCAGGAGACGGTCACGATCCGTCATCTCCGCACCGGCGCCTGCATTCCGAACCGTCGGGGGATATAGTCCGAATCATGACGAACCGTGATTCGATTCTCATCACCGCAGAGGACCTCGCAGCGCAGTTGCGCGCCGAACGCGATCTGCCCGCCGATGCGCCCCGCACGCGCCTGCTCGACGTGCGCTGGACGCTCCCGCAGCCCGACGGCCGGGCGGCTTTCGCCGAGACGCACATCCCCGGAGCGGTGTACGTCGACCTCGATACCGAGCTTGCCGAGCACAAGTCCCCGCGCGACGGCCGACACCCCCTTCCGGATCCCGATCATCTCCAGCGAGCAGCACGGTCCTGGGGCATTCGCGAGCAGGACCAGGTGGTGGCCTATGACGGAGGAGGCAACTATGCGTCGGCACGCGTGTGGTGGGTGCTGCGGAACGCCGGGTTCGCTCGCGTGCGTCTGCTCGATGGAGCGCTGCCGGCTTGGATCTCGGCCGGGTTCCCGGTCGAGACCGGAGTTCCGGAGGTCGTGACGGGCGACGTGACGCTCGGCTCAGGGCATCTTCCGGTCATCGACCTCGACCAGGTGGCGAGCTTCGTGGCCGCGGGGGGCGCACTCCTCGACGCGCGGGCGCCGGAACGATACCAGGGGCTCGAAGAGCCCGTCGACCCTCGCGCGGGGCACATCCCCGGTGCTCTGAACGCCCCCACCGGCGAAAATCTCGACGACTCGGGCCGGTTCCGCCCCGCCGACGAACTGCGGGATCGTTTCGCGGAACTCGGCGTCGACCGCACCCGGTCCGTCGGCGTCTACTGCGGTTCGGGCGTGACCGCTGCGCACAATCTCGTCGGGCTCGCGCTTGCGGGCCTCGAGGGCGCACTCTTCCCGGGCTCCTGGTCGCAATGGTCGAATCACGAGGAGCTGCCGGTCGCCACCGGCATCGACCCCTGAGCCACGAGTTCTGTCCCCGCACCCGCTGCGAGCGCGCCGGCGATCAGAGCACCGCGTCGGGCGCCGGTGCAGGCTGCGCTGCGGCGACCAGCTCACGGGTGTACTCGGCGAGCGGTTGCTGCAGGACCGCGGCCGTGCTCCCCGACTCCACGACGCGACCGTGCTGCAGCACCACGACCTCATCCGCGATCTCGCTGACGAGCGCGAGATCGTGCGAGATGAACAGCATTCCGATGTCGTGCTCGCGCTGCAGCCGCCGAAGCAGTGAGACGATCGTCGCCTGCACCGTTACATCGAGCGCACTGGTCGGTTCGTCGCACACGAGCAGGTGCGGCTCGAGGCTCAGCGCGCGCGCGATCGCCACGCGCTGCTGCTGCCCGCCCGACAGCTCCAACGGACTGCGGTCGGCGAAGGCCGCGGGCAGCCCGACTTCCTCGAGGAGGCGGCTCACCCTCCCGGCCGCTGCAGCGGCCGAGCCTCCGTTCGCCCGGATGGGCTCGCCGATCACCTCGGCGACCGAGTACCTCGGATCGAATGTGACCGCGGCGCTCTGAGGGATCAGCTGTGTGCGCCTGCGGAACCTACGCCGCGCGTCCCGGTCCTGAGCGCTGAGGCGATCGCCCTCGAAGACGATCTCTCCGTCGCTGAGCGGATCCAGGCCGAGCGCCAATCGACCGACGGTCGTCTTGCCCGCACCGGACTCGCCGACCAGGGCGAGCGTCGAGCCTCGGCGAAGCGCGAACGACACGTCTTCGACGAGGGTCGTCTCCGTACGTCTCCACGATCCCTCCGCGCGCGCCGGCACCCGTCGACTGATGGCCTCCGCGCGCAGCAGTACGGACTCGTCCGGAACCTCGATGTGCCGCGCGGGGACCGGCTCGACCCGGCGGATCCGGGGCGAGGCTCGGATCAGCGCCCGCGTGTACTCCTCCTGCGGGTACTCGAACACCGTGGACGTGGCACCGTTCTCGATGATGCGACCGTGCCGCATCACGTACGACGTGTCGGAGTAACGGGACGCCACGGAGAGATCGTGCGTGATGAGCAGGAGGCCGCGATCCTGTCCGGACGACAGGGAGCGGAGCAGGTCGAGGATCTGCCGCTGCACCGTCGCATCGAGAGCGCTCGTCGGCTCGTCGGCGACGATGAGCCTCGGCTCCCCGGCAACCGCTATCGCGATCAGGACACGCTGCAGCATTCCGCCGGAGAACTCGTGAGGGTACTGATTCGCGCGCCGCCGGGGTTCGGAGATCCCGACCTGTTCGAGCAGTTGCTCGGCGCGCACGCGGGCAGCGGCGCGACTCAGCGGCCGGTGCGCGCGCAGCGCCTCCACGATCTGCGCACCGATCCGCTGCAGGGGGTGCAGCCCTCGCCGGGGGTCCTGCGGAACGAAACCGATCGCAGCTCCTCGAAGCGCGCGCAGCGTGCGCTCCGGAGCCCCGACGATCTCCTCCGCACCGACGGAGATGCTGCTCCCGGCCGCGATCCTCGCACTCGCGGGCAGTTGCCCCACCACGGCCTTCGCGAGCGTGCTCTTGCCCGATCCCGATTCCCCGACGAGCGCGACGAACTCCCCCGAGCCCACGGTCAGAGAGGCCTCCGCGACGGCGCGATTCTCGGATCCCGTCGGAAGACGGTAGTCCACGGACAGACGGTCGATCGCGAGTACGGATCGCGGGGTGGGCGGAACGGGGGTCACGTTCCCTCCTTCGTCAATCGTTGAAAGTGCAGATAGATCCCGTTCGCCGCCACCACGACAGCGGTCACGGCGATCCCGGGGAAGGTGGTCATCCACCATGCCGTGCTGAGGAACCCTCGTCCCTCGGCCATGAGCGCTCCCCACTCGGGCTCGGGCGGGACGACTCCCAGGCCGAGAAAGCTCAGCGAGGAGATCGCGATGATGCTCGCACCGAACTCGAGCGCGGCATAGGCCGCGACGGGGGAGAAGGCGTTCGGCAGCACATGGCGGATGAGGTTCGAGAATGGACCTCTGCCCGCGAGGCGCCCCGCCTCGACGAAGGGGGCCTGCGCGGTCACGATCACACTCGAGCGCATCAGTCGGGCGAATGGCGCGATCCCGGCCAGCCCGACGGCGAGCGCGACGTTCTGCGTGCCGAACCCGAGCGCGGCGACGATCGCCAGGGACATCATGAGGCTCGGCACCGACATGAGAAGATCGGTCACCCGCATGATGACGGCGTCTGCGCGCCCGCCGATGGAACCGGCAGCGAGCCCCAGCACGCTCCCGCCGATGCAGGAGATCCCGAGTGCGAACAGGCTGGCCACGAGCGAGATGCGCGCACCGTAGATCACACGGGTGTACACGTCGCGACCGAGGTTGTCGGTGCCGAACGGATGCTCGGACGAAGGTCCCTGCAGCTTGTGATCCGAGAACAGCTCGTAGGGCGATTTCGTCGTGAACCACTCGGGCATGAGCGCGGCGAGCACGGCGATGGCGAGCACCGCCAGCGGTACCACGAGCCCGATACCGCGCCTCCGACTTCGACGACGACGGCCGGACGCGCCGACCGGAGGAGGGCCCGGCTCGGCGGACGCCGACCCTTCAGCCTGGCGGTCGATGCCTGCGCCGCTGCGCGCCTGTTCGATCACTGCGGTCATCGCGATGCCCTCACTCTCGGGTCGACGAGCGGGTAGACGGAGTCGGTGACGAGGTTCACCAGCACGAAGGCGACCGCCGTGACGACGATGATCGCCTGCACGAGCGGCAGGTCGCGCTGCAGGACCGAGGACTGCATGAGCGCGCCGATCCCCTGCCTCGAGAAGATCGTCTCGGAGACGACGGCCCCTGCGAGCAGCGTGCCGAAGTTCACTCCGATGACGCTGATGGTCGGCAGGAGCGAGCTGGGCAGCACATGTCGGAGGTGGACTCGGGCGCTCGACACACCCTTCGCCACCGCGGTCTCGACGTACAGTTCGCCCCGGGACCTCGCGATTCCGTCGATCGTGACCTGAGCGATGAGAGAGGCGTACGGCACCGCGATCGTCACCGCCGGCAGCACGAGCGAGCGCCACCCGTCATCGCCCGCGACGGGGAAGAGACTCCACCTGAAGGAGAAGAGCTGCAGCAGGATCAACGCGATCCAGAAGGTCGGCACGGCGGTACCGAAAGCAGGGAGGATCCGGAAGAGCCGTGCGGCCCCCGATCGCGGCCGGAAGGTGACGAGGACGGCGAATGCGATCCCGAGCACGATCGCGAGGGCCATGGCCGCGAGTGTGAGCGCGATCGTGGAGGGGATGGCCTCGGCCAAGAGCTGGGTGACTGGCGCGCCGTAGCGCACGGATTCGCCGAGGTCGAGACGGAGGTACTGCTGCAGCACGTCGAAGTACTGCAGCAGGAACGGGCGGTCCAGCCCCAGCGAAGCGCGCAAGGCCTCCTGCTCGGCGGGGTCCACGTAGGTACCTCCGTCTCCGCCGAGCAGGACACTCACGCTGTCCCCGGGAATGAGGTAGAGCACGATGAACGAGACCGTGAACGCGCCCCACACGACGAGGACTCCCTGCGCGAGGCGCAGCAGCAGCCGTTTCGCGGGCTCGTGCATCTTGGCGACCTAGTTCTCGAGGGTGATGTCGGTGTACAGCGGTCCGGGGCCGGAGAGGAAGGGCAGCTGGATGCTCCCGCCCACCTTGCTCGACACCACGAAGGACTGCGCCCAGTCGTAGATCGGGATCAGGTAGCCCTCATCGATGATCTCGGCCTGGATCTCGGCCAGCACCTCGTTGCGCTCTGCGACATCCGCAAGCTGCACCTGCCGGTCGAGAAGCTCGTCGATCTCGGAGGGCTCCGTGCGGTGGTTCCAGTTCCCGTCTGCGAATCCGAGCACCGCGCGGAGCGTGTCGGGCTCCGGCGTGTAGCCGTTGGCCCAGCGGACGCCCTGCTCACCGGCGTCGTAGACCGCCTGCTGCTGACCCGTGGGAAGCAGGTTGATCGTCACCTCGACGCCGATCTCGGCGAGCTGCTCCTTGAGCACCGCCGCGATGTCCGGGCTACTGTTCCAGCTGAACTCGCCCGTGATGTCGAAGGAGAGCCGCTGACCGTCCTTCTCGCGGATCCCGTCCGCACCGACGATCCAGCCGGCCTCCTCGAGGATCCGCTCCGCTCCCTCGGGATCGTAGACGAGCCGATCGCTCAGATCTTCATACCCCACCGTCACATGGCTGAGGGCCGAGGTCGAGGGCACGAACCAGTCTCCGATCACGCCCGCGACTGCGGACTCGCGGTCGATACCGATCTGCAGCGCGTCGCGCACGGCCGGGTCGCCCAGCACCGGATGCTGCAGGTTCGGCACCAGCGTCACGGGGTAGCCGCCGTTGGTCGTCGTATACACCTTGCCTCCGCCGGCTTCGATGCGATCGACATCCTGCGCGAGTGCGACCGAGTAGGCGTCGATCTGGCCGCTCAGCAGACTGTCCGCGAGCACCGCGGTGTCCTGGATGCTGACGATCTCGAGACCGGCGAGATACGCAGCACCCTGGTTCTCAGCCAGCGGGTTGCCCCAGGCGTAATCCTCACGGCTGGAGTAGACCAGCGATTCGCCGGGCGTGAAGCTGTCGATGACGAACGGACCGGTGCCGACGACGCCCTGCGCGCAGCGCTCCTCGGCCGACAGCGCGGCGGAGGCCTCGGAGACGATCCCGAGATTCGTGGTCGCCGCACCCTGGAGGAAGGCGATGTTCGGCGAGGAGAAGGTGACCGTGACCGTGTGCTCGTCGGTCGCCGCTGCCGTCTCGTAGTCGTTGAGATATCCGATCGGCAGCGAAGCAGCCGCACCGAGCTCCTCCACGATGGCGTTGAGACTGGTCGCGACCGCCTCGGGTGTGAGGTCGGTGCCGTCGCTGAAGGTCACGCCCTCTCTGATCGTGAACAGGAACTCCGTCGCGTCGTCGTTCACCGAGTACTCGCTCGCGAGCCAAGGGAGGTACTCGCCGGTCTCCGGATCCTGCGCGAGCAGACTGTCCGTCACCGGCTTCAACTGGTAACTCGAAGGATTGTTACCCCGCTGATGAGGATCCGCGCAGTCGACGACCTTGTCGCCGAATCGCAGCACGCCGCCTCCCCCGTTCGTCTCCGAGCCCGACTCCGCGGGCGCGCCGCTCGAGCACGCGGCGAGAGCGACGAGAGACGCGGATGCCGCGACGAGGAGCGCGGCGCTCCGGACTGTATATGTCATGTTTCCGTACTTTCTGATCTTGGCGATGGTGATGAGTGGTTCAGGATGAGCCGACGAGCCGACGCGCGCGGGCGGGGTGGCCGTCGTCGAGTCTGGAGCGGCCGAACAGGCGCTCGCGGAGCGTGCCCGGGCCCTCGTGCTCGCCGCGCATCAGTCCTCGCTCGGTGAGTACCGGGGACAGGTGGTCGGCGAAGTCCTCCCAGGAGCCGGGCGAGATGAGGTAGTGGACGTTGAGCCCGTCGACGCCGACGTCGCGCCAACGCTCGATCGCATCTGCGATCTGCTCAGGCGTGCCGACCGTATGCTGCCGACCGGTCCAGCGCACATACTCCTCGAACGTCCAGTCGTGGTCGGGTGCGCGCTCCAGCCGAATACGCAGCCCGCCGAGACGCTCCTCTCCGTGCCGTTCGAGGAGTTGCGAGAGCTTCGCGCACCAGGGGATCCACGCCAGCTCCGCACCAGCGCTCTCGGCGAGCTTCACCAGCAGCGATTCGGGCGATCTGAACTCCGCGAGTTCGTCGTCGAGGGCGCGGGCCTCCGCTTCCGTGCTGCCGAGCACGAAGGCGAACTTCGTGAAGATCTTGAGATCGGCGGGGTTCCGCCCCGCACGCTCGGCACCGGCGCGGATCCGCGCGACGTTCTGCGCCGGGTCACCGACCTCGATCGAGGAGAACACGCCCTCGGCGTGGGTTCCGGCGAACGCGGCGAACCGGTCGGAGGCGCCTGCCGTGAAGATCACCGGCGTGCGCTGCGGCGACGGTTCCGAAACGTGACGACCGGGCACGTCGAAGAACTCCCCGGCGTGCCCGATCGCACGGATGAGCGACGGGTCGGCGTACCTGCCGCGCTCCCGGTCGCGCAGCACCGCTTCCTCATCCCAGCTCTGCTCCCAGAGTCGGTAGACCACGTCGAGGTACTCCTCGGCACGCGCATAGCGGTCATCCCGGCCGGGCAGGCCCCCGTATCCGAGGTTCCGACCGGTCCCGGCGATCGAGCCGGTCACCACGTTCCACCCCAGGCGGCCGCCGCTCAGATGATCGAGGGTGGTGATCTTTCGCGCGAAGGAGTACGGGGGCTCCTGCAGGACGTTCTGGGTGAACGCGAACGAGAGCTCCTCGGTGCTCCCGGCGAGCAGCGATACGATGCTCGCCGCATCGAGGACGGGCGCCTGCAATCCGGTGGATAGCGCCAGATCACCGGTGCCGTCGACCGTCTCGTAGGGCGCGAGCACATCGGCGAAGAAGAGCAGGTCGAATCGCGCCCGTTCGAGCGTCTGCGCGATGTGGATCCAGTAGCGCGGATTCGTGTACTGCAGTTGAAGGCTCCGCGGGTTCGCCCACTGGCCGTGGTCGTGGTGCGAGGGCGCCAACATGTTGAACGCGCTGAAGACGAGGGGCTTCGGGTTCGGCATGGCGATCTCCTGTTCGGATGGAGGACGGAATCGATGAGGGCCGGCGCGGCGGCGCCGTCCTGACACGTTGCGAACGTACGGGAGCGGTTCGCATCATGTCCAAGCACGAAACGATATGCCGAGCGATCCACAGTCGTGATGACCCGGATTCCCCTGGCACCGTCTCGAATCCGAGCCGGCGACGGGTCTCGGGAGTGCGCTCCGGCAGTCGGCAAGGTTGCGTTCTGTTACCGACCCCGGACGGTCCGGATCGACTTCGACGACCGCCGGAAGCCAGTCGTCGCCTAGGGGATGATCCATCGATCCCGCTGATGATTCGGCATCGTGGTTCCTGCTTGGACACCCGGATGCGGGGTGTCATAGCGTTCGAGAGCACCACCACCGGCACACCCCGAAAGGCCCGAATTGCCCTCCACGAAGAAGCCCATACGTCTTGTCTTCAATCTCATCCCCTCCGGGATTCACGATGCCGCTTGGACGCAGCAGGATCGCCCGGCCGAACTCTCGACCGACATCGACCGGCTCGTGCAGAACGCCCAGATCGCCGAAGCCGGCAAGCTCGACGCCGTGTTCATGCCGGACAGCTACGGCGGCTTGAACCTCTCGGATCCTCCGCGTCGCCCCTGGCGCGCGCTCGATCCCACGGTGGTCTTCTCCGCGATCGCCGTCGCCACGGAGCGGATCGGCCTGATCCCCACCATCAACGCGACCTACGGATCGCCGTATCAGGTCGCGCGAGACATCCTCTCCCTCGACCATCTCAGCCGGGGCCGGGCCGGATGGAACGTGATCACGAGTCAGAACGCAGCGGCGCTCGACATCCTCGGCATCGACGGTGTCGACGACCGCGACACGAAGTACGCGCGCGCGGAGGAGTTCCTGACGATCGTGCACGAACTGTGGGACTCCCTCCCGGAGCAGGCGATCGTGGCCGACCCGTCGAATCTCCGGTATCTCGACGTCGATGCGGCGCGACCGATCGACTTCCGGGGCGCACATTTCACGAGCGCCGGAGTGCACTCGCTCCCGCGGTACCGCGGGAACAAGCCGGTGATCGTCCAGGCGGGTGCATCGCCGCAGAGCCAGGAGTTCGGCGCCCGCTGGGCGGATGCGCTCTTCACGAAGCACCGCACGATCGCGTCGGGCCGGGAATTCACCGCGAACGTGAGACGCCACACCGCGGCGGCCGGACGCGACCCCGACGACATCGTCGTCCTACCCGGACTCCTTCCGATCGTGGCCTCCACCGAGGCCGAGGCCTTCCGCGTGAAGCGCGAACTGGATGAACAGCTCGACCTCGACTACCTGCGGGAGGCCCTCGCCGACCGGCTCGGGGTGCCGTCGACGCTGCTCGATCTCTCCCGCCCCCTGCCCTACTCGGAGATCGAGGTCGAGCACGCGAGCCCGTACGACCGGCAGCAGCGCGGCAATCTGGTGCAAGAGGCGCGGGACAAGGACCTCACGACCCATGACGTGCTGCTCAACAATTTCTTGGCGGGCCACCGGGTCGTCATCGGAACTCCGGAACGGGT
This sequence comes from Leucobacter sp., assembly GCF_053528595.1. Taxonomy (NCBI): domain Bacteria; kingdom Bacillati; phylum Actinomycetota; class Actinomycetes; order Micrococcales; family Microbacteriaceae; genus Leucobacter; species Leucobacter sp. The sequence goes on from NZ_JAIVPF010000019.1 coordinate 15,641, forward strand.
GGCGGACGACCTGCTCGAGTGGGTCGACGCGGACGCCTCGGACGGCTTCGCCTTCAATGTCGAGTCCAACCCGCGGGGCATCACCTCGATCGTGGAGGGGCTCGTCCCCGAACTCCAACGTCGCGGCAGGTTCCGGACCGAGTACACCGGAGAGACCTTCCGCGAGCGGCTCGGAATCGGTGCCGGAGCCCGTCCTCACCGAGAGGTGCGCGCATGAGCCCCGTTGTCTCCTTCCCTCGGGCCTCACTGTTCGACGTCGAACGGCTGCGCGAGCTCACACGGATCGCGACGGAGGATGCAGAAACCAACGATCGCGAGTCGCGTTTTCCCACCAGGACGCTCGGACGGCTGCACGAGGAAGGGGTCTATCACGCCATCTTCGCGACAGATCCCGCCGCGTCCAATCTGGAGCTGGTGCGGCTGATCCAGGCGGTGTCCGAGGGTGACCCGGCAGCCGGTCTCGTCCTCGTCAACACCATTCACGCCGCGCACAAGTTCTCCCTCACGGATTCCTGGCCGGCGGGACTCTCCGAACGATTCGACGAGTTGCTCGCCGCCGGGCCGGTTAACCTCAACTCGGCCCGCGCCGAACCCGAGCTCGGCGCCCCAGCCCGCGGCGGGCTGCCCAAGACCGTGGCTCGAAGGACCGCACACGGCTGGGCGGTCTCGGGGCGCAAGGCGTATGTCACGGGCAGCAGCCATCTCGACTATCACTCAGTCTGGGTGCGTACCGACGAGGACCCGACCCGCGTCGGCCACGTCCTGGTGCCCGCCCGCCATCCCGGGATCGAGGTCGTCGAGACCTGGGACCATCTGGGGCTCCGGGGCAGTGCGACGAACGACGTCGTGTACACGGACGTCGAGGTGCCGCTCGACCACTTCACCGAGATCCCCTACGTCGACGGCAGATACGTGGATCCCGTCGGCCGGGGCGGTCCGTCGAGCCTCTTCCACGTCGCGATCTACGTGGGGGTCGCACGCGCGGCGCAGCGAGCCTTCGCCGATTTCGCCTGGGGCCGGATCCCCTCCGCGCTCGGCACGCCGATCGCGGAGACCGAACGGATCCGCTCGATCGCGGGCGAGATCGAGGGTCATCTCGTGCAGGCCGAGGAACTGCTCATCGGCCTGACCGCCCGCGCCGATCTCGGGGATCCCGTAGCGGTCGAGCGCACTCGGATCGCGAAGCCCCTCATCGCGGAGTCGGCGATCTCGGCCGTGCAGACCGCGATTGCGGCGCTCGGAAACCCGGCGCTCTCGCGCGCGCTCCCACTCGAGCGCCACCTGCGTGATGTGCTTCTCGCACGAGTGCACCCACCGCAGCTCGACCTGGCTCGTGTCGCGGTCGGTCGCCGCGAACTCGACCGACTGCGACCCGTCGCATTGCTCGGAAAGGATCTCTCGTGAGCCGCTACGTCATCATCGGCGCCGGAGCCACTGGCACCGCCCTCGCTGCGCAGTTCCACCTGCACGGACAGCCCTATCTCCTCGTCGCCCGGGGACGACAGGCCGAAGTGCTGCGGCGATCGGGCCTGGTGTATCAACGGCCCGATCGCCGTGACACGCTGAGGCTCGCTGTCACCGCCGCAGATGCCGAAACGGAGCTTCGACGCGACGACGTGCTCGTATTCACCCCGAAGGCGCAGGATCTGGACGCCGCGCTGGGAGATTGGGCCTGGCGGCCGGTGTCGGAAGGCGGCGTGGCATCGCAGTTGCCCGCCGTGACGCTGCAGAACGGGCTGGAGTCGGAACGCTGGGCCCTGCGCCGATTCCCTCGAGTGCTGGGCGCATCTCTGAACCAGGCCGCGCTCTTCATCGAACCTGGGCGTGTCTCCGTGCGATCGGCGCCGACGCCGGGCGTCTTCACGATCGGCGCGTTCCCCGGCGGCCCCTCTGCGCTCGCCGAAACGGTCGCCGAGGATCTGCGTCGTTCGGCGTATGCCGTGCAGACGACCGAGGACATCGGCAGGTGGAAGGCGGCGAAGCTGCTCTTCAATGTGAAGAACGCGGTGGATGTGTTCGGCGGCTCGCCCGAGGCGACCGCCCGTCTGCGCGACGCGCTCGTCTCCGAGGCTCGCGAGGTGCTGACGGCCGCAGCGATCGACTTCGCAGGCCCTGAGGAGCGGACCGTCGACGACTCCGGCTTCATCGTGCGCAAGGCACCCGACGAGCCGTCGGGAATGTCGACCTGGCAGAGCTTCGCCCGCGGCGACGCCCGCGGCCAGGAGGCGGATTATCTCAACGGGGAGATCGCGCTCATCGCTCGGTTGCACGGCCTGGAAGCACCCCTGAACGCAGCGGTGCAAGAGACGCTCGCCGTCTCGTTCCGAGCCGGAGAGCCACCCGGGACTCGCGACGTCGAGAGCATTCTCCGCTCGGTCTCGACCTGACACGAGCAGCTCAGGCGGAGACGGCCCGCAGCTTCTGGAATCGATGTCCTGAGAAGAAATCGGTCAAGGCCTCGCGTGCCGTCTCCTCGAGGTCGCTGTCGACCCCGCGTCTCGCGGCGAGGTTCACTCCGATCTCGCCGAGCCCCGGCAGCGAACTCCGCACTTCGAGCCCGTGCGGAGGGGTCAGGCCCGCTGCGGGGAGCACCGCGACGCCGAGGCCGGCGCGAGCCGCAGCGATGACGCCTTCGAGGCTCGCCGATTCAGCCGCGATCTCGACCTGATACCCCGCCTGATTCAGTTCCTGCAGGGCGCGCTGGCGCATGCCGCACGGTTCGACGTAGGCGATCAGCGCGATCGGTTCGCCCGGCACCGGCGCGCGCCAGTCGGGGGCGGCGTACCACTGCAGCGGCAGATTGCCGACCTGAGTGCCGACGGTCTCCGTGCCGAACCCGAGCACCACCGCGAGATCGAGCTCTCCCCGGCCGATGGCCTCGCCGATCTGGGTCGATCGGTCGATGGTGAACTGCACCTGGTACCCGGGATAGGCCGACTTGATCGTGCGGAGCAGATCGGGAAGGATCTGTTCGGCGGCCGTTTCCGACGATCCGATCATGACGTGCGGCGTCGGACCGGCGTTGAGGCGGGAGAGTGCCTCATCGTGCGCGGAGAGGATCCGTCGAGCTTCGAGCAAGAGGGCTTCCCCAGCCGGCGTGAAACGGGTTCTCCTCCCCTCGCGATCGACGAGAGGCTGTCCGAGGCGGCGCTCGAGCTGGCGCACATGCTGGCTCACGGCGGGCTGGCTCAGGTGCAGCGCTGTCGCGGCGCGCCCGAACCCGCCATACTCCGAGATCGCGAGAAACGTTCGCAAATGCGAAATTTCAAGAATGGAAGACATAAGTACATGTTATGTTGGCGCGTCGGCGCCACCCGCCATCCGGGTCTCTCTTCGTAATATGCTCCGCAGGCCGAGAGCCGAGGACGGTCCGGCGGCGCCGAGGCCCCGCCACCCGGCTCAGGACTGCAGCCCTACAGCCAGGCGAAGCGCTCGCGCAGCGCGGTGAGCAGGCCGACCTCCTCGATCGTGCCGGTGACGCGGCCGGCCGCGGCCTGCACCTCCGGCACGGCCTGGCCCATCGCCACCGAGTCGCCCCGGCGCGCCGCCCAGCGCAGCATGTCGATGTCGTTGCGCCCGTCACCCGCCGCGAAGATCCGCGAGTCGTCGATGCCGACCTTCTCGGCGATGACCTCGAGCGCGCTCGCCTTCGTCACCCCGTCGGGCGCGATGTCGAGCCAGGAGGTGCTGCCCACCGCGTACGAGACGTGGGTGAGGCCCAGCGTCTCGACCGCGTCGAGGAACTCCTCGAGACGGTGGTCGGGCGACACCACGACCACCCGCGAGGCCTGCACGCCCAGCAGTTCCTCGAAGCGCACGCGGCGCTGCCGCGCCGGCAGGGTGCCCGTGGGGATGGTGTCGGTGTAGAGGAAACCGCCGTCGGCCAGCTCGACCGCGAAGCGGGCGGAGACGAGCTGGGTGCGGATCTTCACGAGCGCATCGCTCGGGTCGAAGGCCTCGACGTACTCGCGGCGATAGGCGCGATGGGCGAGCGGATCCCGGCGCAGCGTCACCGCGCCGTTCGCCGCGACGACCCACTCGGGACGGATCCGCAGCTTCTCGACGATGGGCAGCGTCGCGTCGACCGAGCGCCCCGTCGCGATGACCACCTCGTGGCCGGCGTCGTGCAGGGCGCGGATCGCGTCGCCGAGTTCGGGATCGATGTGCCCCGACTCGGGATCGTCGCCGGCACCCGTGAAGCCGTGGTGCAGCACCGTGCCGTCGAGGTCGAGCGCGATGAGATGCCGCTGCTCGGCCGGAACGATACTCGTCATACGATCAGGCCTCCGGCACCAGCGTCGCGAGCCCGCCGAGGTAGGGGCGCAGCGCCTCGGGAACGGTGACGCTGCCGTCGGCCCGCTGGTGCGTCTCGAGGATCGCGACCAGCCATCGTGTGGTGGCGAGCGTGCCGTTGAGCGTCGCGACGGGCGCGGTCTTGCCGGTCTCCGTGCGGAAGCGGGTGGCGAGGCGGCGGGACTGGTACGTCGTGCAGTTCGAGGTGGAGGTGAGCTCGCGGTAGGCGCCCTGGGTCGGCACCCAGGCCTCGATGTCGAACTTGCGCGCGGCGCTCGAGCCGAGATCCCCTGCCGCCACGTCGATCACGCGGTAGTGCAGGCCGAGCGACTGCAGCATCTCCTCCTGCCAGGCGACCAGGCGATCGTGCTCCGCCTCCGCCTCGGCGGGGTCGGCGTAGACGAACATCTCCAGCTTGTTGAACTGGTGCACGCGCAGGATGCCGCGGGTGTCCTTGCCGTGCGATCCGGCTTCGCTGCGATAACAGGTGGACCAGCCCGCGTAGCGCACCGGGCCCCGCGACAGGTCGATGATCTCGTCGGCGTGGTAGCCCGCGAGCGCCACCTCGCTCGTGCCCGTGAGGAACAGGTCCTGGGCCGGCAGGTGGTAGACCTCGTCGGCGTGCTCGCCCAGGAAGCCAGTGCCCTGCATGATCTCGGGCTTCACGAGCGTGGGGGTGATGAGCGGGGTGAAGCCGTGCGCGAGCGCGCGGTCCAGCGCCAGGTTCATGAGGGCCAGCTCGAGCCGCGCGCCGACGCCGCGCAGGAAGTAGAAGCGAGCGCCCGAGACCTTCGCCCCGCGCTCCATGTCGATGGCGCCGAGCAGCTCGCCCAGCTCCAGGTGATCCCGCGCCTCGAAGTCGAACTCGGGCTTCGACCCGACCTCGCGCAGCGTGACGAAGTTCTCCTCGCCGCCGGAGGGCACCCCCTCGATGACGAGGTTCTCGATGCGCATCGCCAGCGCCTCGAACGCGGCCTCGGCCTCCTTGGCGCGGGCCTCCGCGGCCTTCACCGAGGCGGCGAGCTGCTGCGCCTGCGCGATGAGCGCCGGCTTCTCGTCCTTCGCGGCGGCCTTCACGCGCCCGCCGAACTCCTTCTGCTCGGCGCGCAGCGTCTCGAACTCGGTCAGCGCCGAGCGACGAGCGGTATCGGCGGCGAGCGCCTCGTCCACCACGGCCTCGTCGTTCCCCCGCGCTCGCTGGGAGTGCTTGACGGACTCGGGATCGTTGCGGAGCAGTACTGGATCGATCACGGCTCCCAGCTTAGCGGTGCCCTTCTGATACCCGCCCGAACCGTCCTCGCCGCGCGCTCGCGCAGGAGAAAACCACTCGTGCAGGAGGGTTTCGCCGGATCAGTGCTGCACGACGGGGGATCTCCTGCATGAATGACGCGAGCCGCCGCCGCTACGCTGGTTCCCATGCCCAGCACTCCCGCGCGTCAGCTGCCGAGCGCCGCCGTGGTCTACCATCCGCTCAAGACCGATCTCGCCGCGCTGCGCACCGCGGTCGCGTTCCAGGAGCGGCACTCCGGCTGGGCCCCGACGCGCTGGTACGAGACCTCGGCCGACGACGCGGGGATCTCCGCGACCCGCCGGGCGATCGCCGACGGCGCGAACGTCGTGCTGGCCAGCGGCGGCGACGGCACGGTGCGCGCCGTCTCCGAGGTGCTGCGGGGCAGCGGGATCCCGATCGCCGTCGTGCCCCAGGGCACCGGCAACCTGCTCGCCCGCAACCTCGGCGTGCCCCTGGGCCGCTTCGACGAGATCGTGCGGGCCGCGTTCATCGGCTCCAACCGCCGCATCGACCTGGGCGTACTGAAGATCGTGCGGGAGGACGCCTCCGAGGACGAGCACGTGTTCCTCGTGCTGGCGGGGATGGGTCTCGACGCGCGGGCGATCTCGGCGACGAAGGCCACCCTCAAGAAGCGCCTGGGGTGGCTGGCGTACGTCGACGCGGGCATGCGCACCATGCTCACCGACGGCCCCCTGCAGATCCACTACTCGGTCGACAACGCACCCGTGAAGACGCTCTCCGTCTACACGGTGATGATCGGCAACTGCGGCCTGATGCCCGGCGGGGTGCTGCTGATCCCCGACGCGGAGATCGACGACGGCAAGCTCGACGTGGTGGCGCTCAGGCCGCTCGGCCCGTTCTCGTGGCTGCGGATCTGGAACAAGATCGGCTGGGAGAACGGCGTGCTGCGCAAGACGAAGGCCGGGCGCCGGATCATCGACCTGGTCAACGACACGAAGAGCGTCAGCTACACGCGCGCCACCCGCTACGCGCTCGCGGTCTCCAAGCCGGAGCCGATCCAGCTCGACGGCGACGACTTCGGGCTCGCGCTGGCGGCGCGGGGCGAGGTGGACCCCGGGGCGCTCGTCGTGCGCGTGCTCCCCGACTGGTCGCCGCGGCTCTGAGGCCGCGGCCGATCCGAGCACGGGCCCGATCCGGGATCCGGACCCGACTTCGATCCGGCAGCCCGGACGGCCCGTCACACCTCGCCGTCGGGGGTGCCCTCGATCACACCGCGCAGCCAGTCTCGGGCGTCGCGGAACGTCTCGTCGTCGTGGGCGTCGCGGATCGTCGCCGCGATGCGGTCGGCGCGCGGGTAGGAGCCGAGGAACACGACGCCGGGGCTGAAGCGCTTCACGCCGAGCAGGGCGTCGGCCACCCGCTCGTCCTTGATGTGCCCCTCCGCGTCGATCACGAAGCGGTAGCGCCCCATGCGATCGCCGATGGGGCGCGAGGCGAGCAGGGTGAGGTTGACGCCGCGGGTGGCGAACTGCTCCAGCAGCTCGAGCAGCGCGCCCGCCCGATCCTCGGGCAGTTCGACGATGAGCGAGGTCTTGTCGGCGCCCGTGGGCTCTCCGACCGGCACCGTGCGGCTGACGAGCACGAAGCGGGTGACGGCGTCGGGGTTCTCGGCGATGCCCTCGGCGAGCACCTCGACGTCGTAGTGCGCCTCGATGCCGGGGGGCGCGATGGCCGCGTCGATGCGCTTCTCGGGGTCGAAGAGATCGGCCGCGGCCTGCACGTTGGAGGTGGCCGGGAGGTGGCGATGCCGCGGCACCTGATCGTCGAGCCAGGCGCGGCACTGGCCGTAGGCCACGGGGTGACCCGTCACCACCGCGATGTCCTCGAGCCGCACGCCGGGCCGCGCCACGAGCACGAAGCGCACGGGCACCAGGTACTCGCCGACGATCCGCAGGCCCGGGATCGTGGCCAGCGCGTCCTGCGCCACCGTGACGCCGCCGTCGATCGAGTTCTCGATCGCGATCATCGCCGCGTCGCTGAATCCCGAGACCACGTCGCCGAGCGCCTCGCCCAGGTTGGTGACGGGGTTCCACTCCTGCCCGGCGGCCTCGGGCACCTGCCTGAGCGCCGCCTCGGTGAAGGTCCCCGTCGGCCCCAGGTAGGAGTAGCGGCGGGTGGTGGCGGGCGTCTCGGGCATGGAACAAGGCTACCGGTGCAGAGGCCGTCGCCGGTTGAGCGCGCCTGCGAGTCGAAACCTGTGCGGGTCGCTCGATCCCGACTCGCGGACGCTCGCTCGATCGGCGGGCGCTCGTCGGCGTTCCGCCGGCGGGCACCGGCTCAATCGGCGGAGGCGAGCGCCGCGGCCACGAGCTCCTGCGCGGCCTCCTGCACCTCGGCCAGGTGCTCCGGCCCGCGGAACGACTCGGCGTAGATCTTCATGACGTCCTCGGTGCCGGAGGGCCGCGCCGCGAACCAGGCGTACCCGGTCTGCACCTTCAGCCCGCCGATGGGGGCGCCGTTGCCGGGCGCCGTCGTGAGGACGGCGGTGATCGGGTCGCCCGCGAGCTCGGTGCCGCTCACGTCGTCGGGCGAGAGCGCGCCGAGGCGGGCCTTCTGCTCGGGCGTGGCCGCCGCATCCGTGCGGGCGTAAGCGGGATCGCCGAAGCGCGCGATGAGCTCGCGGTAGCGCTCGGATGGCAACTGCCCGGTGACGGCCTGGATCTCGGCCGCGAGCAGCGCGAGCAGGATGCCGTCCTGGTCGGTGCTCCAGGCGGTGCCGTCGAAGCGCTGGAACGAGGCGCCGGCGCTCTCCTCGCCGCCGAAGACGAGGCTGCCGTCGGAGAGGCCCGGAACGAACCACTTGAAGCCGACCGGCACCTCGAGCAGCTCGCGCCCGTGCGCAGCGACCACCCGGTCGATCAGCGCCGACGAGACGAGCGTCTTGCCGACAGCGGCGGCGGCCGGCCAGCCGGGCCGGTGCGCGAGCAGGTAGTCGATCGCCACCGCGAGGTAGTGGTTGGGGTTCATGAGCCCGCCGTCGGAGGTGACGATGCCGTGCCGGTCGGCGTCGGCGTCGTTCCCGGTGACGATCGGGTACAACCGCTGGTACTCCTCGACCGTCGACATGACGTGCCGCGACGAGGGATCCATGCGGATCCTGCCGTCCCAGTCGAGGTGCATGAACCCCCACTGCGGATCCACGCCGGGACCGAGCACCGTCAGGTCGAGTTCGTAGCGGTCCCGGATCGCCGCCCAGTAGGCCGCGCTCGCCCCGCCGAGCGGGTGGGCGCCCACCCTTACCCCGGCCTTCCGGATCGCCTCGAGGTCGATGACCTCGCCGAGCGACTCGACGTACTCGCCGAGGAAGTCGTAGCGCCCCACCGGCACCCCGCCGATCCCGTCCTCCGAGGCGCGCGGGATCGCGCCGACGCCGGCCGCCAGCAGCTCGTTGGCGCGCGCCGCGATCCAGTCGGTCGCCTCGCCGTCGGCTGGTCCGCCGTGGGGCGGGTTGTACTTGAAGCCGCCGTCGGACGGCGGATTGTGGCTGGGGGTGACCACGATGCCGTCGGCGCGCTGCGGGTCGTCGTCGGCGCGGTCGCGGTTGTGGGTGAGGATCGCGTGGCTCACGGCGGGCGTCGGCACGAAGAGCTCGTCGCCGCTGCCGGACTTCGCCAGCACGTGCACGCCGGCGGCCGAGAGCACCTCGCGCGCCGTGTGCTCGGCCGGGGACGAGAGCGCGTGGGTGTCGGCGCCGATGAACAGGGGCCCGCCGATGCCCTGCGCCGCGCGGTACTCGGCGATGGCCGCGCTGATCGCGACGATGTGCGCCTCGTTGAAGGATCCCCGCAGCGAGGACCCGCGGTGACCGGAGGTGCCGAACACGACGCGCTGCGAAGGGTCGGCGGGATCCGGCACCACCTCGGTGTACGCCGCGATCAGCGCGTCGACATCGATGAGATCCTGCTGCTGCGCCGGCCGTCCCGCTCTCTCGTGCATGCTTCCAGTGTGCCAGGCGGGCCGGGTCGGCTCCAGAGCGGGATCGCCCTGCGCACCTCGCGGAGACGGCGTCGACCGTTCGGGCGACCTGCGCGAGCGGAGCCGGTCATGCTGCGCGAGCGGAGCGAGTCGCAGTACGCAGGATCCATCACCGCCATGGATTCTGCGACTCGCTCCGCTCGCGCAGAATGACAGGAGGACGGATCTTGCGACTCGCTCCTCGCGCAGAATGACGAGGACGGACTCCGGGCGCCGGGGCGCGACTACGCCGCCGGGGTCGCGGCGATCGCCGTGAGCTCCACGAGCATGGCGGGGCGCGCGAGCTCGGCGACCCCGACGGCGCAGCGCACCGGCACCTCGGAGCCGAAGCGCCGCGCGTACACGGCGTTGAACGGTCCGCGGTTCACCGCGAGATCCCGCAGGTAGATGGTGAGATGGGCCACATCGGCGAGCGAGGCCCCGACGCGCGCGAGCTCCTCCTCGAGCGCGTCGATCACCAGCTCCGACTGCGCCTCGATGCCCTCCGCGAGCACGCCGTCGGCGTCGACGGGGATGACGGTGACGTAGGCGGTCCCGCCGATCACCGTCACGTCCGAGGAGAGCGCGCCCCCCGAGTCCTCCGGGAGCCGCCGCACGCCGGCGCCGCGGGCGCTCATGCGCGCACCCCCGACGGCTCGAATCCCTCGTCGTACATCCGCTTCCAGTTGCCGTAGAACACCCGGTGCGCCTCATCCGGGGTCAGCAGGCCGCGCTCGACGAGGCGATCGCGCACCTCGCCGAACTTGTGGAAGTCGAAGTTGTCGATCCACGCCTCGGGCGGCGGGGCGATGTCGGGCCGCGACGCACCGTGCTGGGCGCGCCGGCTCCACCGCCCGTTGCGCATCCAGGCGATGTTGTCGGCCGGCGCGTTGGGATCGAGGTCGGAGCCGTACGCGACGTGGTCGATCCCGAGCAGCTCGACGTGATCCGCGATGAGCTCCGCCGATCCGTCGAGGCTCGCAGCGCGCTCGCCCGCGATGTTGTTGTAGGTGCAGACGCCCAGCACCCCGCCCCGCTCGACCAGGGCGCGCAGCACGTCGTCGCCCTTGTTGCGCGCGTGATCGTAGATCGAGCGCGCGTTCGCGTGGTTGATCGCGACGGGCCGGGCGGACGCCTCGATGGCCTCGAGCGAGGTGCGCTCCCCGACGTGGGAGAGGTCGACGATCATGCCGACGCGGTTCATCTCCTCGACCACCTCCTGGCCGAAGCGCGAGAGGCCCGTGTCGGTCGGCTCGTAGCAGGAGGAGCCGATGGCGTTCTGGATGTTGTAGGTGAGCTGCACGATGCGCACGCCCATGTTCCAGAAGTGCTCGATGAAGCCGATCCGGTCGTTGAACAGCGACGAGTTCTGCGTGCCGAGCACGATCGCGACCCGGTCGCCCGCCACGGCGTCGTCGATGTCGGCGCCGCTCCGCGCGATGAGCGCGAGGTCCGGGTTCTCGCGCACGAGGTCGTTCCACCTCGTGAGCGCGTCCATCGTCTCGAGCGCGTCCTCCCAGAAGGAGGCCGTGATGGTCACCGCGCGCAGCCCGCCGTCGCGCATCTGCTCGAGCAGCCCGCGGTCGTAGCGCCCGCACTGCAGACCGTCGATCACGGGTGCGCCGCTCATGCCAGCACCGCCTGGTGCGGGTTCCCGGACTCGCGGCGCAGGTGCAGGTAGGTCTCCTCGCTCACCTCGCCGAGCAGGTTCCCCTCCTCGTCGTAGAGCTGGGAGCCCGCGTGGCGGCGGGAGATCTCGGAGTCGGGGGTGAGCGCCTCGTTCGACTCGTGGAAGAGCCGCCAGAACTGGTCGGCGTCGAGCTCGTAGCCGTCGAGCAGGATCCGCCGCATGGCCGGTCCCGCGGCGGACTCCGCCGGCGACACGGGCGTCGGAGGGACGCGCTCGAAGGAGAGCGTCGCGGACTCGTCTCCCCCGCCGCCGGCCCCGGCGCCGTCCGCGCCCTCGATCCGGAACGCGACGCCGCGGACGGCCGCGTAGTCGCCGAGCGCCGCGAACAGGTCGATGCCGCGCACGTTGCGGACGAGCGCGGAGGACTCGCCGGCGGTCGCGGCGAGCGCCAGCTCGTCGATGAGCGCCGGGGCGAGGAGCACCGCCGGGGTCGACGCGCCGTCGAGCACGAGCCGGCCCTCCTCGCGGCCCACGACGAAGCTCGTCCGGGCGTCGGGGTAGCTCGCGCGGATCCGCTCCATCTCGGTCACGGCGTCGAAGCCCTCGGCCTGCGCCGCCATGATCGCGTCCCGCACGGCGTTGACCGCGTATCCCGGGCAGCCCCGGGAGTGCAGGTAGCGCCCCACCATGTGTCGCATCTCGCGGGCGGAGGCCCGCATCCTCTCGGTCATCGGGCGGCTCCGATCGTCGTCGCGGGCATCTGGGGGTAGCGGGTCTCGATCTCGAGGCCCTCGTTGAGGTCGGCGGCTGTCGGGGCGCCGAGGTAGATCAGCCCGAGGACGTTGCGGTCGTCGCCCTCGTCCACGGTGCGCAGCAGGCCGTGGACGGCCGAGTTCATGAAGCGCACGATCGAGACGGGGACGAACTCGTCCGAGAGCATGTTGATGTGCGGCGAGTGGTAGCGGAATCCGCGCAGCGACTGGATGCGCTCGATCGCCGCCCGCAGGTCGGGGCGCTCGCGCAGCAGCTCGCCGACGTGCACCGCGGTCGTCGCCCGCAGCGCGGCGTCGACGGCCTGCAGGTCGCCCGGGAGGTCGAGCGCCCAGTTGCGCCCGCCGTTCACCTCCGCGGCGGGCCCGCGGCGGGGCTCCTCCGCGTCGGCCGACTTGTACCAGACGTAGTGCCGGGCACCCGGCGCGTCCATGTCGATCTCGAGCGCCCACCCGTAGTCGCGATCGATGATCTCGCGGAGCTCGGAGAGCGTCATGGTGGCGTCGCAGACGAACTGCTCGGCGCGGATGCCGCCCTCGAGCGCCTCGACCACCCGGTCGTAGGGCAGCAGTTCGAGCAGGTTCGCGGCGACGAGCTCCCAGGCCTCGTCGCCGATCCGGCCCTCGAGCCGTTCGAGGAGCTCCGCGCCGGTCGTCGCGCCCCGCGCGGCGAGGCCCTCGAACTCGGCGACCGCGTCGTCGAGCTGCACCGCGACGCGGTGGGGGTCGTCGAAGCGCGCGTACACGTAGGGATCGACCCGGGCGAAGTCGGCCGCGCGCCGCAGGAGTCCGAGGTACTCCTCGTAGGCGGGCTCCTCCGGGCGCAGCGGCAGCAGCGCCGCCTCGGCGAGCAGCGTCTGCCGCTGCTCGAGCCAGGTGCCGACGAGCATGGGGTGGGTGTTCACGAAGAAGAGCAGCCCCAGCGCCGAGCCGTTGCCGATGCCGATCATGCGCCGCAGATCCCGGTCCAGCACGGCGGCGTCGGGGTTGCGGTGCTTCGCCATGGCCTCGACGAGGTCGGATGCGAACTCGCGCATCACGAACGCCGACAGCAGCTGCGCGTGCAGCGGCAGCCGCAGCGGGTGGTCGGCCTCGAGCGTGAGGAACGAGCGCGTCAGGAACGTGCCGTTGCCGTCGAGCCCGGTGTTGCGCATGAGGTAGCCGACCTCCCAGAGCGCGTGGGTGTCGGGCTGCCGGCCCTCGGCGAGCTCGTCGACGGTGTGGTTGAAGGCGCGGAAGCTGCGATTCGAGCGCGCCCACGTGAGCGTGCCGGGCACGGCGCGACCCGCGTAGAGCTTCGGCAGCTCCTCCCGGGTCGTGGCCCGGTCCTCCGCGGTCGTGGGCCCCTCGATGAGAGCCCCCATCATGTCCCAGTTCTGACCGGTGATCCGGCCCGTGCGTCCGTCCAGCGTCGGCTCGAAGCTGTAGATCACGAAGTCGAACACCCGGCCGGCCGTCGCATGCACCCGGTACAGGGCCTCTCCCTCGGCCCGCGCGTCGACGTCGAAGTGCACGCGCTCGAAGGTCCATCCCTCCTGCTGCATCTTCTCGAGCAGGCTCCGCCCGGCCGAGATCCGGCTGGCGGGCAGCGACTGCAGGCGTCCCGGCAGCAGCAGCTGATCGGGATCGAGGATCCGGCGAGGGACCTCGACGGACGGGGGTGTGATGGACATCGGCACTCCTTCGTGTTCTGGGGTTAGCTGAGCAGGATTCCGGCGCTCTGTTCGGTGAGATCCTCGATCGCCCGGGCGCCGGCCTCGAGCGATGAGAGCACGTGATCCGGCTTGGTGCGGCCGTGCGGCCAGTGCGCGGACAGCGCGAACCGCACGCGGCCGGGGGTGCGGCCGACGGGCACGGCGACGATCTCGATCGGATCGAACTCGTCGTCGACGAGCATGGCGTAGCCCTCGGCGCGCACTCTGGCCCGCTCCTCCTGGGGCGGGAGCTCGACGCCAGAGGCGTGGAGGCGGCGCAGCTCTGAGTCGACGAGGTAGCTCGCGAGCACCGAGCCCAGGGCGCTTCCCGCGATGCCGAAGCGCTGGCCGTGCTCGAGCGAGACGTGCACGTTCCTCGGCGGCAGCCCTCGCCCCACGATCGTGACGGAGTCGCCGTCGAGCGTGCCCAGGGAGATGCCCTCGCCCAGCTCCTCCGCGAGCCGGGTGAGCTCCTCCGAGATGCGCTCGTCGACGCTCGCGTGCCGCAGCGCCGCCTGTCCGAGACGGACTGGCGAGAAGGTCAGGGTGTACGAGCCCTGCGCGTCGGTCGTGAGCCACCCGCCCGCGACGAGCGTCACGAGCTGCCGGTGCACCATCGACCGCGATCCGCCGACCCGGCGGGCGATCTCGGACACGCCGAAGGGCGCGCTCGTCTTCGCGATCTCCTCGAGCAAGCGCAGCATCTTGAGGTTCGAGGTGAGCGGTGCCGTACCGCCCGCCCCGGGAACACTCTCAGTCATGGGATCTCCATTCTTCATGTCACCTATTTCGTGACACAGTTGCGCATTGCGTGACACGAAACTAACCAGCGATCTCGGATAAGTCAACTCGTTTTTCGGCAACACTCCCGCCTCGCCTGGATTTCATTCATTGGGTAACAAATCATGAAGACCTCTTGACGACGGCCGCATCACCGGTAATA